>CAZVEO010000036.1:0-21943 GCA_964626385.1 uncultured Bacteroidaceae bacterium | reverse complement strand
GAGGTAGGTATCTTTTTCTCTTACAAAGTTACGAAGATTTTTTGACCTGACCAAATGCGTGCACGTTTTTTATTTGTAACTACTTGATAATCAGTAAACCGATTCTTTTGTTTTTCTTTTTGTTATTTTTTTGTTTTTTTCTTTTTATAGATTAGCATAGGTTACAGGCACAGCCTACACCTACAGGCTATTTTATAAATGCAAAGCCATTACCTTTTATAGGTTAGCACAAGCACAGTCTGTTTTATAAGTACAAAGCCATTACTTTTGATGGGTTAACATAGGTTACAGGTACAGCCTGCACCCACAGGGTGTGGGTGTGTTAGAATTTTAGGTTTAGGGATAGACCCATTATTTTATTGGTGTTTGTAGAGGGGAGAAAGGAGGGAGAGATATTTAGAGCTATATCGTCAGAAATATCAAAACTAAACAAATGACCATAAACGTAAGCATCTAAAATTTGCAGTCCATAAAAAGCCACTCCGAGTATTAGGTATAAGTGAAAATTATCTTTATAAGCGTTGTAAAGGCTGTAAATACTTTCGTCTGAATAAGTGGTATAATCGGGCAGAAGCGAGCCTGTGCCATTGATACGATTATAGTATTCGGTTTTGAATTTGTCCATATTGTTGTAATTGTCTATGGCAAAATAAACAAAGGCTCCTAAACCTACATATATTATAGGTGTTTTCCATGCTTGTTTGTTATAAATTTGTCCAAGACCGGGTACAAAGGTGGAAAAAAGCGTTGCCTTTTGTGGAGAATGTGTCAGCAATTGAGAAGAAAGGCTGTCGCTTTGTGCTTTGAGTTGTGTAAGACTCAAAAACAACAACAACAAAACAATAACACAACGCTTCATTTAGAAAACAAGAAGTAATTTGTTAAAATTTTATTTTTATTTGTAAAAAAAATTAAGCCTTTTGCAACAATGCGACAATTCGCTCAAACTCCTCATCGTTGGAAAAAGCAATATTAATACTTCCTTTTCCTCTTATAGAGCGTTTTATATCTACATCGGTGGACAATTTTTTGGCAAGAGTGTTTTTAAATTCTATATGGGTTTGAGGCAGATTGGTTGAGAATTTTCGTTTCAAAACTTTTTCTGAAAGTTTTTCTTGTTTCAACCTCGTTACCATATTCTCTACTTGACGCACAGAAAGGTCTTTTTCTATTATTTCCCTAACTATTTCTACTTGTTTGTTTTCGTCTTCAATGGTAATTATACTACGAGCATGTCCCATTGTTATCTCATCGTTGCGCAATGCTAATTGTACCTCTGCAGGCAATTTCAACAAACGAATATAATTGGAGATTGTTCCTCTAGATTTGCCTAATTTTTGACTCAATTCCTCTTGACTCAAATGAGTTTCTTGTAAAAGTGCTTGCAAAGAGAGTGCTATTTCTATGGAGTTTAGGTCTTCTCGTTGAATATTCTCTATCAAAGACATTTCCATAGTTTCCTGTAAAGTAACTATACGTATGTAGGCAGGTATTTTTTTCAAACCCACCATTTTGCAAGCTCTGTAACGTCTTTCTCCTGCTATGATAGTATATTTGCCGTCTTTTTTGTTGACGGTTATAGGTGTTATAACGCCATGTTCCTTTATTGATTGGGCTAACTCTTCAAGTGCCTGCTCATTAAAATCCTTTCGTGGCTGGTCCGGGTTAGGAGTAATTTCGCTCAAAGGAATATAGGCTATCTCTGCCGTAACTGTGTTTGTTTTTCCTTCTGCAAGAGATTCGTTTTTTGCAACATTTATATTCCCCAAAAGAGCCTCCAAACCTTTGCCCAAAGCCGCTGTTTTTTTTGTTGACATAGCGATAAAATTTATTTTTTCAATGTTAAAAAATTATTACTCTTACATATCATTACTATCTAAAATCTTTTCCTTTGTAGAGGCTGTGCCCTTATAAAACAGGCTGTGCCTGTGCCTGTGGGTCATCATTATTTAAAATCTTTTGTTTAGAAAGTATTTCGTTTGCAAGATTCAAATAATTAATTGCACCCGTAGAAGAAGCATCATACATAACCACGCTAAGCCCATGAGAAGGTGCTTCAGCCAATTTGACATTGTTATATATAATGGTATCAAAAACTATTTGTTTGAAGTGATGTTTGACATCCTCAGCCACTTGTTTGTTTAGTCGCAAACGAGTATCAAACATAGTCAGAAGTATTCCCTCAATATCCAAACCAGTATTGAGACGAGATTGAACTATCTTTATTGTATTCAACAACTTACCCAAGCCCTCCAAAGCAAAATACTGACACTGTACGGGAATGATAACACTATTGGCTGCAACAAAAGCATTGATAGTAACCATACCCAAAGAAGGCGAACAATCTATAATTACATAGTCATATTTGTCTTTTATGGGAGCAATTAACTCTTTTAATCTAAACTCTTTATCTTCCATTTGAGGCAACTGCACCTCTGCTCCCACCAAATCTATACGTGCTGGAAGCACATCTAAATTTGGAGTTGAGGACTCTTTTATTGCTTCTTTTGCAGACTGATTATCTATCAAACACTCATAAAGACTCAACTCAACCTCATCAGGATTGATACCACAGCCCGAAGTAGCATTGGCTTGAGGGTCTGCATCTATGAGTAATGTTTTTTTGTCCAACACAGCCAAGGATGCAGCAAGGTTGATGGCGGTGGTCGTCTTACCCACACCTCCTTTTTGATTAGCGATGGCTATTACTTTTGTCATTGGTAGAAAAAAACAATGTTGAATTAGTATTTATAATCAGTGTCAAAAACGTCAAAATCTTTTTTTGAATTTTCTTGCTCTGGTGGCATTTTACCCTCTTTCATAAATGCTATCATATCGTTTAGCATAGTAGCAAACTTTTCATAATCTTCTTTGTAAAGAAATATTTTGTGTTTTTCGTAAGAAAAAGAACCATCATTATCATTAAAATTCTTTTTACTCTCCGTTATCACAAGATATTTATCCTCATTACGTGTTTGCTTAACATCAAAGAAATAAGTTCTCTTACCTGCTTTAATATTGCGAGATAATATCTCTTCTCTTTCAAAATCCTCTCTCTTCTCCATGATATTCTTCTAATTTTTTTTATGCTTTACAATTTTGCAAAGGTAATACTTTTTTTTGACAAATGAATTACAATTTGCAAATCTAAGTATGAATTATTTTTTTACTCTCTCTTTTTCAATTATCAAAAACCTGTCCAAGTATCTCGCCAAAACTTTCTTGCAAGTTCATCCCATTTTATAATAGTGGCACCAAAGAAATCAGACACATAACCGTCCAACATTTCCTGTGCTTGCTGTTTGCCTTGCTTTTGCAAAGTTTGATACATTGTTTCTACATATGAAAGTTCTCTTTGTCCTTTTTTTATGAAATAATCTCTTGATTTTTCCAACGTATTACGAAATCTACCCCATCTAACCGTTGCCAATCTGTTTGCTTTTCTATAGTACCACAAAGCAGCATCGTCTCTATCTGTGTGCTGACCGCAAATTTTTAGCATTTGAGGCAACTCTTTATTTCCCGCAAAGATAGGAAATCTCGGACTCTCTCCCGGGTTGTCCAAACATATCCATGCAACGCCACCTATCTCGTCCGGCAACCAATTTCTCAACTGTATTACAGTACTATAAGCACACCAAGGAACGCTTACCGTTCTAATGTTTTTCATAGAGGAATCCCCCATTGCATAATACATATTTATCTCGTCCGGACGCATCCAAGGGTTGGAAAAAGGAGATACTATGCTATCTGGTTCATCCTCTATTAAATTCCCCTCTTTATCTCTACGTTTTGGATTTGGTATCAAGTGTTTGCCACTAAGATTAAATTTTGTTCCTTCATAATAAGAAGCCAACAATCGCATAACCTCCTCCACACTTACTTTTTTATCTGGCTTAATGCTCAAAGGAAGACTTTCCACTGTGTCGCTAAGATTTTGAGAGGGAGCCAATTCTCTCATTATAAAGTATTCTCTTGTGCTATAATTTTTCTTTTCTCCAAAGTAGTTACCACCTGAAAAAACTTTCCAAAAACAAAATTCTTCCTTACCATCCCAAAGTTTTAACTCTTTGGCTACATCAAAAAGATTATCAGAATGTAAAAAGTTGTTTTTGTCTTTCTTTATGGTAGAAATGCGAGAAATATTGGCAGATACAGCTATTTCATCATCAGGTATTCTTTGAGCAGCCCACACTCCACCAATTTTTTGTTTTCCTTGACCAAAAATTTCAAAAATCCACACCTCGTTTTTATCTGCTATTGTCAAAGATTCTCCTGCATCCCCATAACCATATTTTTTGACCAACTCACCCATTAATTCAATAGCTTGTCTTGCCGTGGAGCATCTTTCAAGAGCTATTCTTTGCAATTCCTCTATTTTAAAAAGTCCTTTAGGGTTCATCAATGTATCTTTGCCTGAAATGGTTGTTTCACCAAAAGCAAGTTGTTTCTCGTTTAGACAAGGGTAAGCTGTATCCAGAAATTTAAAAGTATGTTTTGCTTGTGGTATCTTTCCTCTAACATACATTTTTGTACTATCCGTAGGTGTTTGCGTGTGCATTCTACCCTCAAATATTGCAACGCTGTCTTTTTCCTCCCAATCTTTAGCCGGTACCATATTCATCCACGTCCTATACCACGAATCGCAAGTATGAGAGGTCATTACAGAACCATCCGTTGAGGCATCTTTGCCTACCATTATGCTTGTACAAGATAGTGGATTATGAGTATGTGTTTCGTATTCGTACATTTGAGATTTAGCAACAAAACTCAAAAAACAAAATATTACAATTGTCAAACAATATTGTTTCATTACGTATTATTTTTTATTCTAAAAAACAAGCGCTGCCGCTCCAAGTATAGCCGCTCCTTCTTCTTGTAAGCCTGAAAGTTCTATGCTTACACTACCCTTAAAAACATCAAAAACATAGTTTTCAAAATATGCTTTCAATGGTTTCAAAAGCAAATCTCCACTTTTGGATAAACCACCAAAAATAAAAATTTTCTCGGGCGAGGTTATTGCTGTTGTGTTTGCCAAAGCAATAGCAAGCATTTTGGCAGTGTAGTCGTAGCAAGACAAAGCCAACTCATCGCCCTGCAAAGCTACTTTATAAATCAACGCTCCTGTTATCTCTTCCTTTGGATAATGACGCAAAAGCGAGGGTTGAGATGTTCCTGTAAGTTTTTCCTCAGTCGTAAGAGTAAAGCCAGAAACAGAGCAATATCTTTCTACACAACCTCTTCTACCACAGTTACACAAACGTCCCTTTTCCTCTATTATGGTATGACCGACCTCTCCTGCAAAACCAGTATGTCCATATACCAATTTGCCATCCACCACAATACCAGAGCCTAAACCAGTGCCAAGTGTTATCATAACAAAGTTTTTAACTCCCTTTGCCTTTCCATAAATCATTTCGCCCATAGTGGCAGCATTGGCATCGTTGTCAATCTCTACTTTTAGGTTTAAATTGTTTTTGGCAAGCTCTTTTTCCAACAAGCACTTAACCTCCAACACTCCCTTATACTTTAAATTAGGAGCATTGTCTATTACTCCCCTATATCTGTTGCCATTGGGCGCACCTATACCAACACCAAAAACACCCTCATTGTCCAGAGCTGGAGTTGATTCGTATAATTCTAAAATATTCAAAGCCAAAACCTCTATATAAGAAGCAAAGTCTTCATAGCCTGAGGTTAAAAGTCTATTTGTTTTAAGTATTTTACCCTCGCTATCTACCAAGCCTAAAACAGTATTTGTTCCTCCTATATCTATACCTATGGAATATTTCATAATTTTTCTTTTATGTGTATTAAACTTTTTTCAACATATCGTCCAAAGAATAAATTCCTTTTCTATTGTAAAGAAATTCTGCTCCCATTACTGCTCCCAAAGCCAAACCTCTACGCGACTTTGCTTTGTGTTTTATTTCTATTGTGTCTTCCTCTGATTCGTATGTAATAATATGTGTTCCAAACTCTTCTCCTTGTCTTATGGAAGTTATTTTCAATTCTTTGTTGTTTGCTACCTCATTTAGTTTCCAAGTAGAAAGGTTGGTATTTTCTTTTATCAACTCTTCTGCCAAAGTAATAGCCGTACCAGAAGGAGCGTCTAACTTATGTATATGATGTATTTCTGTAATGGAAGGAGTGTAAAAAGCAAAATCTTTCATTTGTTTTGCTAAGAAAACATTCAATTGCCTAAACAAATATACTCCTATAGCAAAATTGGTCGCATACATAAGCGAGCCATTATATTCATTGACAAGACATTTTATCTCGTCAAATTTATCATACCAGCCAGTAGTTCCTACAACAATAGGAATATTGTTTTGAATACAAGTCTTTATGTTATTAAAAGCACTTTGTGGAGTAGTAAATTCTATTGCAACATCAATATTCTCTGTTTTTACTTTATCAATACTATCATTTACCTCCACTATACCAACAATGTTGTGTCCTCTTTCTTTGGCAAGTTGCTCTATCATTTTACCCATCTTGCCATATCCTATTATAAGTATGTTCATTTTTATTTGCTTACTCTTTGTGTTTGCAAATTTACAACCATTTTATGATAAAAACGCTACTTTTTACTATCAAAAAAAGAGACTCAACCTCCACAGGTCAAGTCTCATTTTCTTTCAGATTAAAATGAATTACTACTTTATAAAGCGTTTTTTCATAAACCCTTTATCTGAAAAAATGTTTAGAAAGTACACTCCGTTTTCCAAATCAGCTACATCTATTTGCTTGTCAGTTGTATTCTTTACTTCTTGTCCAAGCGAATTGATTATAGTGATTTTATTTATATTGTTGTTTGTTTCTATATTCAAAGTATTTCTTACAGGATTAGGATATACAGAAAAATTATCTTCTATCTCCTCCCCTATTGCCATATTACCACCAGTATCTCCAACCATTATAGCTGTGTTTGGTGTAGATTCATAAGCATAACCATAGAGCAAAGTCTCTACACCGGCTGAATTGCTTGTTATTGTTATTTTTGCCCAACCGTAATGAGTGTCATTGCCATTTTGAAATTTAAAACCTACATAACCAGCGCCACTATTTGCCCATTCCTCATAAGTATCAGATAAAAACAAAACATTAAAATAAGGATAGCCATTATCATCATAACCAAAGAAAGTATTGTTTTGAGATACTGTACTTCCAGCGGAAAGTTTGGTTACATTTGCGTTGTAATCAGCCTCTGTAGAAACAACCGCTGCACCAGGGGTAAAGCATGCAAAATATACGCTACTTCCATAAGAAGAAGAACTCCAATTTTGAACCATAAACTCGGCTTCGCCTCCCAAAAAGTTTATTTCAGTCTCTTCAACTGTTATAGGGTTGCTTTCAAAACTTGTATAAACTACTTGTGAATTTGTTGTCATTGTTGCAGAAATCAGCACTGCGATACTTAATAATAATCGTTTCATAATTGTTGATTTTTTTTATTAATAACTCCATTTTTTATTTTGAAATACTCTTTTTTTTTACGCAACCAAATACTTTTTTTCTGCGGTTACTGTATTTTTATTTGTATGACAAGCAAAAACTGTTTTTGTTGCAATTTTTACTAAAATTTTTATCTTTTTTCATACAAACACGATAGATTACAATAAATTATAATAAGTTAACGCTAACTCAGTGTAAGAAATTGATGACAAAAGTACAGGCACAGCCTGCACCCACAGGGAGTTTTATAAAGGCAAAGCCACAGGCATAGCCTGTAACCTATGCTAACCTACCAAAAAACACCCCTCAAAAAAAATTTCGGGAAATCACGTAAATACCTATTTAAAAGCAAAAAATAAGGATGCTACTGCTGATTATCAGCGAGTTAACCTTTTTCGAAGGGTCAAAATTGGGCATTTTTCTTGAAAATCAGGGTTTTCGAAAGGTTTTTTGAAGAAAAAATTTTTCAAAACGGGATTTTACAAAAATGAATCTTCGTTTTATTTCGACGAATCTTCGTTTCGATTTCTCGAAACGAAGATTCGTTATTGCTGATTATCAATTAGTTACAAGGGTAAAAAATGGAAATTTTGAGGTAGGTATCTTTTTCTCTTACAAAGTTACGAACATTTTTCGACCTGACCAAACGCGTGCACACTTTTTATTTGTAACTACTTGATAATCAGTAAACCGATTTTCTCATTTTTGTCGTTAGTTTTGTTAGGTTTGCAGGCATTGCCAGTTTTATAAGGGCAAAGCCACTACTTTTTTGATAGGTTAGCATAGGTTGTTATAGGTTAGCATAGACGCATAAGCGAAGCCCCTGGCTTTTTTATAGACGCAAAGCGTATTACTTTTTTAACGGCTATGCCCTTATAGAATAGGCTGTGCCTGTGGCTTTGCCTTTATAAAACACCCTGTGGGTGCAGGCTGTGCCTGTACTTTTGTCATCAATTTATTACACCGAGTTAGCGTTAAAGATATAAAGACTTCATTATAAAAACGTAAACTTTATAGTAAATAAAATTTAATAAAAAAGACTTTATTTTTAGGTATGTCACAAAAAAAAACTTGCAAAAGTTACAAAACACTTTTGCAAGATTTATTAAAGCAAGTAGCCTTAATGGTACTACTTTTTTTTAAAGAGTTCGTCTTTTATTTGACAATGAATAAAATATTTTCTTTTTCTAACCGCAATAGAAAAACTTTCTTACAGTTGCCTTAAGAAGTTCCTCATTCTTTTTGCAATCTTCTCTTAGAGTTTTATCTTTATATGAACGCAATTGCGAAATTGTTCCGTCTATTAGTGAAGCAGAAAACACATTATACTGCTCATATTCTTTGCGTTGTTCTTGCAAAAGTTCAGCACTCTCCTCACAACAAGTAGGTAACTCTCTCAAAGCTGCCCTTTTCTTTTCGTTTTCCTTGTCGTGTATATTGGTTGTTATATAATTTTGATCTGCTACTTGTTTCCAATCTTGCATTTCAAATCCCTTTCTTGCTGCTACAACCAAACCTGCCAACAAAAGATATACATTTGCCGACCCATCTGGACAACGAAACTCTACTGTTTGTTTGTTCATAAGTTGTGGCAATTCTGTAGTATTTTGAGGGTTAGCCATCTGACACATATTATTTTTTGTTGTCCAACCAAGTGGCACTCTAACCATAGCCGAACGATTTCTATCTCCCCAACATATAGTAGTAGGTGCTTCTTGGTGAGGTACCAAACGAAAATAAGATGTAGGGTTGGCGTTAGCAAAAGCAGTTAAAGAAGGAGCGAGAGTAACTATACCAGCAATAACCTTCTTGGCAACATCAGAAAGTTGTCCGTTCTCAACATACATATTTTGTCCATCTTTTACAACTCTTGTATGTATGTGCATACCACTACCAGCCTCTCCAGTTATGATTTTTGGGGCAAAAGTCAGGTCAAGGTCGTATGCTTGCGCAAGAGTTCTAAGTACCCACTTGCCTATCATCAGTTGATCGGCAGCATCTTGTACGCTGACAGGAAGAAATTCTATTTCATTCTGCTCGTAATTTTTGCCATCCATAACAAAATTACCTACCTCACTATGCCCATACTTGATTATACAACCGCATTGAGCCATATAATACATAGCATGAGAGCGAAAGGCCTCATATTTAGAGAAAGGGCTACTTTCATGATAGCCTCTTTGTTGCTCACAATAAAATTTATCCTCCTCATTGCCTACAACATAATACTCCAATTCTCCCATAGCCTCAAACTGCATTCCACCAGATACTTTCTCAAATTGCTCTTCCGCTTTTTTCAAAATGTATTCTGGTGCAGCTTCCAACATATTTCCATCCTTGTCAAAATAATAACAAAGGAAGCATATAGTAGGAATTTCTGCAAACGGGTCTATAAAAGCGGTGGAAAATCTTGGCAAAACGTAAAGGTCGGAACTACTCGCTTGCATATGATGAAACAAAGAGGAGCCATCAACCCTCTCACCCAAAGAAAGTATTTGCTCAAGATATTCCAAATTGGTAATAACAAAGTTTAGAGTTTTCAACCTTCCATCTCCTGCTGCATAGCGGAAGTTAACCATCCTTATATCGTTGTCTGTAATATATTTTATTATATCAGACATGGTAAATTCCTTAGGGCTTTTTTGCAAATAAGCCACTATTGGATTTTGATTTAATTCTATTTTAGCATTCATTTTTTATTTCTTTATTATTATGTTTCTTATAAACGCAACAACTCCTATTTTAGTATTTTTTAACCAATTATTACAAACAAATATAATTTCCTATAGGTGTTAATATGGTTTGTAAAAAGTTATAATAAATCAGCATAAGTTAGTATAAAGGTGTAAATGTATGCATTTTTATGGCTTTGCCTTTATCATACAACGCTACCCCTTAAGATAACTTATGCTAAATTATAAAATGAGATTTTATAAAAAATGCCTTATGGACATTATTTTAAATAGTCTTCGTAATAGTGGAATATTTTTTTGTATAATTCTACTCTATCTCTGCCTCTTACATTGTGTTCGTGTGAGGTATACATAAAATAATCTACAGGTTTTTTCTTTACAACACATTCTCTTATAAATTCCAAAGAATGCTGTGGTACTACGGTATTATCCAAGTAACCTTGCATAACAAGAATATGTTGATTTTCGTCCATATTGTCTATCAAATTGATTACAGAAGAGGAATTATAACCTTCTGCATTGTTTTCCGGCGTACCCATATAGCGCTCTCCATACATAACCTCATACCATTTCCAATCTATAACAGGTCCTCCAGCAGTTGCTACTTTTATCACATTAGGGTTATTCAAAGCCAAAGATAAGGTCATAAAACCTCCATACGACCAGCCATCTACTCCTATTCTCGTGCTATCTATGTATGGTAAAGATTTTAGGTAGTTTATTCCTGTCATTTGGTCTTGCATTTCTACTTTGCCACACTGATGCCATATAGCGCTTTCAAAATCATAGCCTCTGTTGGCTGAGCCTCTACCATCCAACGTCCAAACTATATAACCCTGTGTCGCAAGAAAAGGAAGAAAATAACCTGCTCCGGCTGTATAAGAATCTGTTATAAGTTGTGCATGAGGACCATTATAAACATAGACTATTACAGGGTATTTCTTATTTGGGTTAAAATCTTTTGGTTTTATCATACGAGTATATAGCAATGTACCATCCTCTGCTCTTAATGTATCTATTGTTATGGTAGGATTGTTGTCCAATTGAGCCAATGGATCCTCGCAACGTTCCAATTCTTTTATTATCTTGCCCTTGTTGTCTCTAAGCACTACTCTATAAGCCTCTGTTGTTGAGGTGTAAGTATCAATAAACAAGGTTCCCTTTTCATTGAAAGTAACATAATGTGTCCCATGGTCAAGGGTTATGCGAGTAATTGTGCCTTTTTTGAGATTTAGTGAATAAAAATTTCTTTCCAAGGGGGAATCTTTTGTTCCATAAAAATAGAGTTCTGTTGCTTTGTCATTAAAGCCAGCAATTTCTTCTACCATCCACTCACCTTTGGTCAATTGTTTTATTTGTTTACCCAATGTATCGTAAAGATAAAGATGTTGATAGCCGTCTTTTTCAGAAAAATAGATAAACTTATCTGCACTGTTAGGCAAGAAAACTATAGGTTTTTCTGGCTCAACGTATTTATTGGAAGTTTCCTCTATAAGAGTACGTTTTTTTATTCCTGTATTTGCATCGTATACTTCAAGCCAAGAATTATTTTGCAAACGATTTAATTTTTGAATATAAACTGTTTCGCCATCTAAAGAAAATGCAATATTTGTCAAGTACATTTCTCTTTCTGATAAAGAATTGTCTTGTCTTGTCTTTAATATAATGGTCTTATCCAAATCAAAATTATATACATATACAAGTACCTCGTGAGATTTCATTCCAGCCATAGGGTATTTTATGATATTTACCTTAGCCTCTCTTTCTTGAGTATTAACTAAAGGATAATCTCCTACCATGCTTTGATCCATACGATAGAAAGCCAAATATTTTCCACTCTTATCAAAGAACAACCCCTTTTCTATACCAAATTCATTTCTGTGAACACTCTGTCCATAAATAATATTGATAGAATCGCCGTCTGTTGTTATAGGTCTTTGAATATTAGTTTTTGCGTTTTTAATCCATACTTGATAATCCTTAACAAAAGCCTCATTACCACTTGCTTTATTTACCTCTAAAAACAATTTTTCATTGTTTGCCCCTTCTCGCTCTTCTTTTTGAGTCTCTATTCTTTCCTCGCCTTTTTTGTTAATAATGTGTTTATCGCCGTTTCTGTCAAAATAATAGACTTCCTCATTATTTTCAAAACCAAAACCATATTTTGTTACTTTTGCTCTATAAGTTCCGTCCATCAAATGCTCTATGTCCATTTTATTTTGTGCAGTGGCAAAAGACAAAACAGCAAAAGCACACATTAATATTATAATTCCTTTTTTCATTTTTGTTTAAAGATTTTATTTATTTCACTTTTGCAAAATTAGTATTTTTATGGAAAATTCTAAGCAAATACTTGCTGTTTTTACAATAAAGGTAAAGTATTTGCGTTGTAAAAGCAGTTATTTAATAAACAAAAAAAAAGAAAAATAGGCTATGAATTATGTTTTGCTAATGGCGGGTGGACAAAATGCCCAAGGCGGAGGAGCAAGTAGTGGATTGATAATGCTGATTCTTATAGTTGTCATTTTCTACTTCTTCATGATAAGACCTCAGACTAAGCGACAAAAGGAAGAAAAAAAATTTAGAGAAATGTTGCAAAAAGGTCAAGAAGTATTGACAATAGGAGGAGTACATGGTAAGGTTAGAGAGGTATTGGATACTACTGTAAAAATAGAGATTGCTCACGATGTAGTAATAGAAATAGAAAAGACAGCCATTTCTATGACTACAAATTCTACTCAAAACACTAATAAGTAGAAAAAATCAAAGATTTATTGTTTGTAAAATTTTAACGACAATACAAAAAGATATCTCCATAAATGAGATATCTTTTTTGCTTTATAAATAGTTTTTGTTGTTGGAAAGAAAATTTGTTTGTAACTTTGCATAACCTATGAAGAGAATCTTTGCTTTTATATTGATGGTTTTCTTTTTGCAGAGCCTCGTTTTGCAAGCACAAACGAGGCAGACTTTGGGTTTGGTGCTAAGCGGAGGAGGTGCTAAGGGGTTGGCTCACATAGGTGTATTAAAAGCCTTTGAGCAAGAGGAAATACCTATTGATTATATTTGCGGAACTTCTATGGGAGCTATAATCGGAGGCTTATATGCTTCTGGCTATAATTTGGAGGAAATAGAGAGAATCTTTCTTTCCAAAGATTTTGACAACCTTTTGTTTTACAACAAAGACAACAATACTTACCCTCTATATTACACTCCAAGACAAGATGCCTCAATGATAAAAATCAAATTGGGGAAAAATCTAAAACCTATTATGCCTATGGGCTTAGTAAATCCTGTGCGTTTGGATTATGAATTTCTTAATTTTTTTGCTGATGCCAACAAGGTTTGCGAAGGTGATTATAGCAAATTAATGATACCTTTTTTTTGTGTTGCTACCAATGTAAATGACAAAGAAGCAACCATTATGCGCAAAGGTGATTTGGGTAAAAGCATAAGAGCGTCTATGACCTTTCCTCTATTTTTTGCACCCATAGAAATAGATGGAAAAATGATGTGTGATGGTGGCATTTACAACAATTTTCCTTACAAAGAGTTGGAGGAGTTTTATGCACCAGATATTATTGTCGGTTCCAAAGTGGTCAACAACTACGACAAACCCAACGATGAGGATGTAATTCTTTATATAGAAAATCTTATAGCATACGATACCAAATACGATATACCCGAGAACAAAGGCATACTAATAGAGACTTCTATGACAGATATTGATGTAATGGATTTTTCTAAAAAACAAGAGTGTATTAACAGAGGTTATATTAGTGCAAAAAAACAAATACAAAAATTGCGAGAAACTTTTAAAGCAAAACAAAGCCAAGAAGAATTGCGAAAAAAAAGAGAAAATTTCAATTATAAAAAAGACAAAATTATAGTAGGCAATATAATAATAAAAGGTGTGGACGACAAAAAACAAAAATTTTTTAAAAGATTGCTAACTCAAAATCTTCACACCGATACACTTGATTTGAATAATTTAAAAGACAATTATATTTCACTTTGCTCATATAATAGCGTTCAATCTGTTGCTCCCACTCTCTATTATGATTACTTTATAAACCAATATGTTTTAGAATTGAATATTAAAACAAAAAAAACTTTTGGTGTAGGAGTTGGTGGAATGATTTCTACCGAGCCTATAAGTAATGTTTTTTTAGGTTTAAACTATTTCTCAATAGGTAAAAACGCCTGGCAACATACTACCAATTTTTATTTTGGCAGATATTATCGTTCATTTATGTACAATGTCAGATGGCATTTGCCAAATACCAACTTTCCTATGCTTATAGAGGGAGTGGTAAGTTCAAATAGGTGGAATTTCTATAGAAATATAAATCCGTTTTTTGAATATTCGGCAACCAACTATATGATACAACACGAAAACAACGCTCAAGTAAAAATGCATATACCTCTCTCAAAAAAAGATAAAGTAGTATTTAAGGTTGGTTATGGTTTTATAGATGATGATTATTTTGTAAAGGACCATATATTAAGTACGGATACAAGTGATAATACAACATTTAAGCATTTTCTATTGGGTGTAAAAAAAGAATATAATTCTTTAGACAACAACAGTTGTCCAACAAATGGGTTTTACAGCAAAATAAATGTGCAGTATATTAGCGGTAAAGAAAGATTTACTGCCGGTAATGAAAACACTGACTATGATAAAAAATATCAACATAATCATTCTTGGGTTCAAATAAATATTGAAAACAAATTTTTTACTGCTTTTACTGATAAGTATTCTATTGGTTTTGATACCAAAATATTTTACTCTTTTCAAAAACTATTTTATACCAAAAAATCTACTCTTTTAAACGCCGGTGTATATGCTCCTACTTTAGAAAGTTTTACTTCGTTTTTTCCCGAATATAGGGCAACGCAATACATTGCAGGAGGAATGGAACAAATTTATAACATAGGAAAATTTTTTACGAGTAGTTTTAGTCTAAGGACGGGTGTTTTTGCTTTTGTCCCTATAAGACAAATATTGGAAAACAATCAAGGACAGCCTTATTACGGAGAGTTTTTTCAAACTTTTTATCCGATGTTTTTCCTCTCAGGTGTTTTGTCTACAAAGATTGGTTCTCTTTCCTTATCATTGTCTTATCACAAAAGAGAAAACAACAATCTCAACCCTTGGAATATTTCTTTGAATTTTGGTACAATAATATTTAATGAAACAAATATAGACAAATGATACAACTTAACAATATATCAAAGTCCTTTGGCAATCTTCAAGTATTAAAAAACATAGATTTGCAGATAAAAAAAGGAGAAATAGTCAGCATTACGGGAGCCTCTGGCGCAGGCAAAACTACGCTTTTAAATATAATGGGTACTTTGGACAAAGCAGATAGTGGCGAGATACGGATAAATAGCCAAGCTGTTGGCTCTATGTCAGATAAAGAAATTTCCATTTTCAGAAATAAACATATTGGTTTTGTTTTTCAATTTCATAACCTTTTGGCTGAGTTCTCGGCTATGGAAAACGCTATTTTACCCGCACTTATATACAAAGACAACAAACAAGAAGCCATAAAAAAAGCAAATGAACTTTTTGCTATATTAGGTATAGAGGACAAAAAAGAGTCCTACCCAAACGAACTTTCCGGAGGTGAGCAACAAAGGGTTGCAATAGTACGTTCCTTGATAAATTCTCCTTCTATCGTTTTGGCTGATGAACCTACTGGCAATTTGGACTCTGTCAACGCAAAAAGTCTTTTTGATTTATTTTTTTTGTTGCGAGAAAAATTAAATCAAACCTTTGTGGTGGTTACTCATGCAAAAGAACTTTCCGACCTATGTGATAGACAACTAATAATAAAAGATGGTAAAATAATTTAATTAAAAATCATACAACATTATGGCAAAAGAAAATATAATATATGGCTTTCGTCCTGTGGTGGAAGCAATAAGACAGAATAAAAGCATAGAAAAAATTTTAATACAAAGTAACTTAAACAATGATTCTATAAGAAATCTTAAACAGGAATTGAAATCTTGTAACCAAGAGGTTAAAATACAGTATGTTCCTATGGAAAAACTTAACTCTTTAGCAAGAGGAGAAAACCATCAAGGAATTATTGCTTTTACTTCTTTGATAGAGTACGTCGATTTGACCGAAATAATAGAAAAGTCTTTTGCAGAGAAAAAAGAGGTTTTTATTATTGTGCTTGACCATATAACAGATGTTAGAAATCTTGGGGCCATAGCCCGCACGGCAGAATGTGCTGGAGTATCTTGTTTGGTAGTACCAGAGCAAGGCTCTGCTGCTATCAATGAGGATGCTATTAAGACCTCTGCAGGAGCCTTATTACGTTTACCTATTTGCAGAGTAAAGAATATGAAAACAACTCTTAATTACTTAAAACAAAGCGAAATAAAAATTTTTGCAGCAACAGAAAAGGCAAATCTACTATACACTGAGGTTGATTTTAAAAGTAATATTGCTTTGATTATGGGAGCAGAGGACAAAGGTATTTCCAAAGAGGCTTTAAAACTTGCCGATTCTCTCATAAGAATACCAATAAAAGGGCATATAGAATCCTTAAATGTTAGTGTTGCCTCTGGCATAATTATATACGAAGCCATAAGACAAAGAAGTTTATAATTTTCTTTTAAATACGAGGCAAAAACAATTACACTACAGAGTAGAAAATAAAAACGTAACTTTGCAATTTGCAATAAAAAAGAGTAAAAAGAGTAATGAAAATAAAAATCGGACTTGTGCAAATGAGTTGCACAAAAGACAAAAAACAAAATATAGAAAAGGCTATTGATAACATTAAAGACCTTGCAAAGAAAGGAGCAAATATCATTTGTTTACAAGAATTGTTTGCATCTTTGTATTTTTGCGATGTAGAAGATTATGACAATTTTGCTTTGGCAGAGCAAATACCCGGAAAGACTACTGAACTATTTAGCAATTTGGCTAAGGAGTTAAATGTTGTAATAATAGCCTCTTTGTTTGAAAGACAAATGGCGGGAGTATATTACAACACAACAGCTGTTTTAGATACAGATGGAAGATACTTAGGCAAGTATAGAAAAATGCACATACCCGATGACCCAGGATATTATGAGAAATTCTATTTCACACCGGGTGATTTGGGTTACAAAGTATTTAAGACCAAATTTGGAAACATTGGAGTATTGATTTGTTGGGACCAATGGTATCCAGAGGCTTCAAGACTTACAGCACTAAAAGGAGCAGATATTTTGTTTTATCCAACAGCCATAGGTTGGGCATCTTCACAAGACGAACAAACAAACAAAGAACAATACCTTGCTTGGCAAACCATACAAAGAAGTCACGCAATAGCCAATGGAGTACATACAGTATCAGTAAACCGCACAGGCAAAGAGGGAGAAATGCTGTTTTGGGGAGGAAGTTTTGTGTGTAACCCATTTGGTACAATACTCTATGAAGCCTCACATTTTAGAGATGAAAACATTATTGTAGAAATTGACACTGCACAAACAGAACACTATCGTATGCACTGGCCTTTTTATAGAGACCGCAGAATAGACTCCTATTCAGGAATAACAAAAAAATATATTGAAGACGATGGACAAAACTAATAATAAGACTCCAAAACAATGTGGTTTTCGTTTTCCTGCCGAGTGGGAAAAACATGAAGCAACATGGCTTTCTTACCCTCATAAAGAGGCTTCTTGGCCGGGTAAAATAGAAAGTATTTTTCCTTCTTACAATTTGTTTATTAAAGAATTGTCGGAGGTAGAAAAAGTACATATAAACATAAATAGCGAAGAAAAACTCTCTATTATAGAGCAACAATTAAAGGCAAACAATACAAAGATGGAAAACCTTTGTTTTCATTTGTTTGCAACCAATGATGCGTGGATAAGAGACCATGGTCCAAGTTTTCTTATCAATGATAACAAAGAAAAAGCCTTAGTCAATTGGGAATACAATGCGTGGGGAGGAAAGTATGAGGCAGATTTAGATAATTTGATTCCAAAAAAAATTGGAGAATATCTTCATTTACCTGTTTTTGATGCGGGTATAGTTATGGAGGGAGGAAGTATAGATGTTAATGGTAAAGGTGACCTTATTACCTCTAAATCTTGTCTTTTAAACCCAAATAGAAACCCGCAACTCAAAAGGGAAGAAATAGAAAACCGCCTTTGTGAATACTATGGAGTGGAAAATATTCTTTGGGTCAAAGAGGGTATTGTAGGCGATGATACTGACGGACATATAGACGATACCGTGCGTTTTACTAATGAGGATACTTTAATAACAATGGTGGAGGAGGACAAGAATGACGATAATTATGATATACTGCAACAAAATCTAAAACTCTTAAAAACCTTTAGATTATTAAGCGGCAAACAACCTAATATTGTGGAAATAAAAATGCCAAAAGCAGTTTGTTATCAAGGAGAACGTTTGCCGGCTTCCTATGCTAATTTTTATATTTGTAACAATAAAGTAATCGTACCTATATACAAATGCCCTCAAGACAATAAAGCAGTATACATACTTGAAGAGGTATTCAAAGATAGACAAATCATTGGTATAGATTCAACAGATATAATATGGGGGTTAGGTTCTTTTCACTGCCTAAGCCAACAACAACCAGAATAAGAAACGATATTATTATATAAAAAAAAGACAAAATGAAAAGGATAGTTATTTTATTGATGTCTATGACTTGTTTTTTCCTAATAAGTCAAGCACAAAAAGAAGAGATATTAAAAAATCATATTAGTTTTCTTGCCTCCAAAGAGATGAAAGGACGCAAGACTCAAACCGCTCAAACAGAAGAGGCTTTTAAATATATTAAGACGGATTTGGAAAAATACGGATTGGAGTGCAAAGATTTTTTTCTTGATGCGGATAGTTTAAAAAATGAAAGCAACGCTAACTATACAGGCAAATATCATGCCTTATATACCATAGTAGAAAGCACTTCTTCTCTAAAAACAGATGATTATTTGATTATTACAACTCAATATTCTGGTTTGGGAGTTGACACGTTGCAAGGTTATGAATTGATAAAATATTCTGCAAGTAATACAGCTTCAAGTACAGCCATAACTATGGAATTGGCAAAGAATTTCAAAAAAGAAAGCAACAATTTAAAACGAGGAATAATATTTTTGTTTGTTGAAAGCAATGATTTTGAAGACTCTGCAACTATTCCTTTTGTTAATTATCTAAATAAGGAGAACAATATTATAGCGGGATTTAATCTAAGTAACTTGGGTTTTCAAGTCAAAGACTCTACAGGAAACTACGATGAGTCTACCACAAACATAGAATATGAAATATCCAAAAGAATAAAAAATGCAAACAAAATAGTAAATACTGCAGTTATGAATGATTTGGATATAAACTCAGGAGTACATAACAACACCATTAATACAAAAATACCTTTTAATTTTATTAAAAATCTTAACTATGTCTATGTTTATGAAGATACCCCCGATACTTTGGATTATGATATGATGAATAAACTTCTTGTTCAAATACAAAAAGTAATTACAAGTTTTGATAATACAGATTTAAAAATAGAAGATTATAAAGAGGAAAACGACCAAACAACAGATAATCCTTTTGGTATTGGATTTACTAATAAATACAAGCATTCAAGTTATTTTGGTATCAATCTTATGCCTTTTGGTCACAATCAACACGATTATCAAACAGGTACAATGACAGGTAAAAATGCTTATGCTTTTTCAGCAGGATTATTTTATCGTTTACAATTGTCTCAGTACTGGGCTTTGAAATTAGATGCAAACTATGAGTATCTTAAAGCCAAAAGACATGAGGGAAATTATTCGGCAAATGTTGTTTCCATACCTTTGGCTATTTTATTAACCTCTGGTAGCAGAGCAATGATGGAATTTGATATTTATGCCGGAGCCTATTATGATTATATAATAAGCGGTAAACTTGAAGGTGAAGAACTTTCTTTTGATGATTTTAAAAGAGATGAATGGGGTTTCCAATGGGGATTTGATATAAGAATTAATCGCTTTATTTTCGGAGTATATTACAAAACCCCTTGGAATAGTGTCAATACCCAATCTTACAGAGAAAATACAGGCATAGGACGTATAAAAGAAAGAACAAAATACAATCTAAAACTTGGTTGGAGATTATAAAAAAATAGAAAGGACTTTAGAAAATGAAAAACAATTTGAAAATAGTAGCCGTAGAACCTATAGGTATAAGTAAAGAAAAAGAAACGGAGTTAAAACATTTTTTTGAAAAATACGAATGCACTTTTAATGTTTATTACGACAGAAAAGAGGACAACGCTTCTCTTATAGAAAGAATATCAGATAATGATATTGCCATAATTTCTAATATACCTTTGAGAAAAGAGGTTTTGGAAAAATGTCCTAATCTAAAACTTTTGGCTGTTGCTTTCACCGGATTAGACCACATAGATATGGAATATTGCAAAGAAAGAAATATTGAACTTGTTAATGCTTCAGGCTATGCAACAAGAGCTGTAAGTGAGTTGGCTGTGGGAATGATTTTGGACGTTTATAGAAAAATAAGCGATTTTAATAACAGCATAAGAGAAGGTGAAGGACGAAACAACTTTTTGGGAAGTGAGTTATATCAAAAAACTGTTGGTATAATAGGAATGGGAGCAATAGGCAAACAAACTTCATTATTGTTAAAAGCCTTTGGTTGCAATGTTTTGGCTTATTCTCACAGTAGCAATTTGGTAATGGAAAGAGAAGGTGTTAAATACGTTGATTTTAATACTCTTATGCAAGAAAGTGATATTATTTCCTTGCATGTGCCTTTGACCTCTGAGACAGAAAATCTTATAAATAAAGAAAACTTACGTCTATGCAAACCTTCTGCCATATTGATTAATACCTCAAGAGGTAAGGTTGTAAATAGTGAGGATTTGGCTTTTGCCTTAAACAATAATTTTTTGGCAGGTGCAGCTGTTGATGTCTATGAGACAGAGCCACCTTTAAAAAACTCTCATCCTTTGTTGCAAGCCAAAAATTGTATTTGCTTGCCTCATATAGCATACGCTACGAGAGAGAGTTTTGACAAGCGTATAAATATAGTGGTAAATAATATTGAAAAATGGTTGAATAACTAAACTTTTGAACAAAAGCAACAAAGATATAATAATAAAAAAGACGTAATTATTAAAAAAATTGCGTCTTTTTCGTTTTATTCTCTTTTGTTATTACTTAGAGTTGCCCTCATCTTTATGATGGTCTTTAGCACAGCCACCACCTTTGTGGTTAGCACAGCCTTTATTTGAAGATTTGTCAGAAGTACAGCAAGCAGGAAGTTTTTGTCTTGCCTCAGCATTTGCTTTTGTTTCTCCTGCATAAAAACCAATGTTTGCAACCGCCTTTTCTATTGCCTTAACATCTGTTACCTTTTCATCATAATCAACATCTAAAACCTTAGTTTCTCTGTCCCAAACAGCACTCGTTACACCTTTTACGTCCTTAGCCGCTTTTTCTATTTTAGCCTTGCACATATTACAATTGCCGTTTACTGTGATTTTTACAGGTGTGGCATTTAAAGAACCAAAACTCATCGCAACCATAACAAAGGCTGCTACTAAAGTGATTTTTACAGTTTTTTTCATTTCTCTATAATGTTTTTACTATTTATATATTTCTACTGACGTCTACATATATACAAATATTGTATCAACAAAAACTATTTTACAAGACCTTTACAAATTACACCCGCAGGCTTTATCTGTCTTATAAGAGCAAAGCCATCACTTTATAAGGGCAGAGGTTGT
>CAZVEO010000035.1:0-22168 GCA_964626385.1 uncultured Bacteroidaceae bacterium | reverse complement strand
TTTGAGTAATTTTGCTTTTTCTTTTATGTTATTTTTATAAAAATATACTAACTTTGCAACCAATAATACATATTATAAATACGAAGAGTAATGAATTTACAAAAGGAATTTAATCTTTACGCAACAAAAGGACAAGGTATCAATTCTTTGACTCTTGACCGCTATAAAAGATTTCAAAGTGGCATTTCTGTGTATAACCCAGTAAGGAGTGCATATATCAACCCTTCCATTATAGAGGAGCGTCAATTAAATGTGGCTCAAATGGATGTATTTTCTCGTCTTATGATGGATAGGATTATATTTTTGGGTACTGCAATAGATGATGATGTGGCAAATATAATTCAAGCACAATTGTTATTTTTGGAAAGTACTGATGCAAGCAACGATATACAGATATATTTAAATTCTCCGGGAGGTTATGTTCAAGCCGGCTTAGGTATTTATGATACAATGCAATACATAAAACCAGATGTAGCAACTATATGTACGGGATTGGCTGCAAGTATGGCAAGCGTGCTTTTGTGTGCGGGAGCTCCTAAGAAACGTTCTGCTCTAAAACACTCAAGAGTTATGATACATCAACCTATGGGCGGAACACAAGGACAGGCTTCTGATATGGTTATAGCTGTGCAAGAGATACAAAAGACAAAACAAGAATTATATTCCATAATAGCGGAGCACAGTGGTCAAAGTATAAAGAAAATAGAAAAAGATGCCGATAGAGACCATTGGTTAACCTCTGCTGAGGCTTTGGAATATGGTATGATAGATGAAGTACTTGTAAGACAACAACCAAAGGTGGATAGCACAGAAGGAAAAGAATAGTTTTTTAGAATTTTTGTCTTATTATGGTTAAGCACAAGATTTTTGTCTTATTGTGTGGGGTGTTGACCTTATTGCTGTTTTCTTGCTCCAAACAGTCGGAAATAAGTATAGAAATACCTGAGTTATCAGAGGCTGAAGTATTAATAACCTACGCTGATGTCGGCAACTTGGACAATATAACGGAATTTGAGGTTAAAAGGGGAGAAATAAAGAATGGCAAATTTTCTGTTGTTTTGTATGTTGATAGTATTGATGATAAAGCAGATAAGTATTTGGACTGTACTGTCAATATATTCAACAAAGAGAAACGTTTTATGGTCAGTTTGCCTCTCCCTATGAAAAAGGGTGAAAATCTTGTGCTTACTATTACTGGGGTAAAAGAATATGTAAATGGTGTTGCTCCTGTTAAGGTAAGTTATACGGGCAGTAAGAGTGCAGAAGATTTTTCAGACTTTCTTAACAACATAAATGAGCAATTAAACCAAATAAGGCAACAAAATAATAATAAAGAGATTTACTCAAAAATAATTTCTCTCTGTGAAAGTTTTTCTCAACAATATCCCAATTCTGCTTTTCCTTATACCATAATTATGAGCCTTTTGTCTAATGTAGAGGAGGATAATCCTATAATGCAATATTGCGAAAAAATTAGTAATCAAGAAACAAATAATCAATGGGCAAAATATTGTGTATTGAGATATAAAAACAAAGTTTTGAAACAAACCGTTTCTAAGACTATGCTTTTCAATGCAGAAGATTATCAAGGTAATAGATACACTAACAATGATTTTTTGGGAAAACTTACTTTAATACATTTTTGGAGTGTTAAGGGAGTGAATTGTTTAGCCTCTTTGAAAGATGTAAAAAAAATATACGAGCAGTATTCTCCTAAGGAGTTACAAATTTTAAGCATATCCATAGACCCTTTGCCAAACGATTGGCTAAATTGGAGCAAAGAAAATAAATTACAATGGACTTCTTTGTTTGCAAATGGAGAGGTGATAACAAATAGGTATAGTTTCAATGATATACCTATGTATATGCTTTTTGACAAAGAGGGCAGACTTATTCTAAAATCAAATGTTCTAAATGATTTGCTTCCCTCTATAGAGGCAAACTTAAAATAACAAAGGTTTTTATGGTAAATATCTATGAATTAGCCTACTCTAAAATATACGGCATAGGGTCAAAGACGGCTTTGGACTTGCTGTCTATAATTTCCTCACCTGAGAATTTGTTTTCTTTAAACAGAAAGGATTTGCAAGCCATATTTAAGAATAGAGATAAGACCATAGATGATATACTCAACAAAACTATGTTTCGTCGATGCGAACAAGAATTAAATTTTTTAGAAAAAAATAATATACGCTCCTATTTTGTAACCCACTCCTCTTATCCACAAAATCTCAAACAAATACCAGACCCTCCTATCTGTCTTTTTGTTGACGGCAAAGGAGATTTGAATAGCAAGCACATTGTCAGTATAGTAGGCTCTCGTAGAGCAACACCCTATGGACAATCTATGACAGAACAGATTGTTTCGGAATTAAAAAAAATGGATGTTATCGTTGTCAGTGGCTTGGCTTATGGTATAGACTCTGCTTCTCATAGAACAGCCTTAAAATGTGATATTCCAACATTTGCAGTTTTGGGACATGGTTTAGACAGAATATACCCCAGCGAACATTACAACCTTGCACAGGGTATGAAAGAGCAAGGAGGTTTGATTTCGGAGTTTTTTACGGGTACGAACGTAAGCCCTTACACTTTTCCTCAAAGAAACAGAATAATTGCAGGGTTGTCGGATTTGGTTATTGTGGTTGAAGCAGCAAAAAAAGGAGGCGCACTCATTACAGCTCGTTTGGCAAACGACTATAATAGGGAAGTTTTTGCTGTGCCGGGCAGAGTGGGTGATAAATATTCTGAAGGATGTAATTTTTTGATTTATTCTTCAAGGGCTCATATTCTCTCTTCTTTAACAAACATTGCTTCGCTTATGTCTTGGCCTATTGAGGAAAGAATGGTTTTTGACTCCGTAACCGCAGAAGAAACAAAAAACGATAAAGTAGATAGTTTATCAGAAAAACAAAAAACTATCTACCTAACTTTGAAAAAAAATGGAGAAATAGATATAGATACTCTTGCTTTTGAATGCAAAATAAGTGTCAATGAATTGTCAGCCTTTTTATTAGAATTGGAATTAGAGGATTTTGTTTTATCCAAACCTGGTAAGGTATATAAAGCATTGTAAGAGTAAAAAGAAATTTTATAAGTGATAAAATAAACAATATAATATAAAAGCATTGCGTTATTTTAAAATAAAAAATATGAAAAAAGTAGTCAGTATATTGGTTGTTATTTTGGTGTCTATTTGTGTTTTACAAGCACAAAATGACAAAGATATAACACCAAATATAGAAAAATCCGAGAAAATTGTAGGTGAAGACCAAACAATAAGCACACCTTTTTTTGCAGGAGCATTGGGCTGGACTTTTCCTTTTGGAGAAATGGGTGATAGATACAAATCTTTTTTTAATGTAGATGCCAATTTGGGTTGGAAAACCAAAGGTAATTGGCTTTATATTTTGGACTTTTGTTTTCAATTTGGAAACAACAACGTTAAAAATCTTGATAACATATTGTCAAATCTTATGACCGATGACTCAAATCCCTTTGTTGTTGGCAATGAGGGAACAGATGCTGGAGTGGTTGCTTATAGCAGAAATCTTTCTTTGTCCTTTGGTATAGGAAAAATTTTTCCCTTATGGTTCTCAAACCCTAATTCTGGCTTGGCTGTTACGTTTAATTTGGGTTATTTGCAACATCAAATAGTTTATCAATCCACACTTGGTAGAGTACCTCAATTGGAAGATGATTATGCCTATGGTTATGATAGACAAATGAGAGGTTATATGCTTAGTGTCTTTTTGGGATATATGCATATAAGCAAAAATAATTATGCCAATTGGTATGCTGGTGTTCAAGGTTATATGGCAAAAACAAAGATGTCAAGGGAGTATCAATTTGATTTGATGTCGGGCGATAATACAAGATACACTGATTATATGCTCACTCTTAAAGTTGGTTGGATGTTTCCTTTCTTTGGTAGAAAAGCAGATAAGATATATTTCTTTTAACAAAAAAAAGATAATTTTACATAATCATAATGAGGTTAATATACAATATAGGTATATATTTGTTGAAAGTATCTTGTTTTTTTCTCTCTTTGTTTAACAAAAAAATAAAGTTAATGTATGAGGGACAGAAACTTGCTTTTCAAAAACTCAAAGAAATAAGACAAGAAGACAATATAGCATGGTTTCATTGTGCCTCGTTGGGAGAATTTGAGCAAGCAAGAAATCTTATAGAAAACTTTAAACAAGATTTTCCCAATTATAAAATATTGCTCTCTTTCTTTTCACCTTCTGGTTATGAAATAAGAAAAAATTATCAGTACGCTGATTATGTGGTGTATCTTCCCTTTGATACTAAAAAAAATGCAAAACGTTTTATAAATTTAACAAAACCAAAAATAGTTTTCTTTATTAAATACGAATTTTGGTACAATTACATAATAGAATTAAAAAACATCCCATTATTTCAGGTTTCGTTGATACTGCAAAAAAATCATTATCTGACCAAGTTTTACTCTTTTTGGTTTAGAAAACAGTTCAAAAACTTTAATACTTTTTTTGTACAAGATAAAGCAACAAAGAAACTATTAGATAAGATGGGTTATAACAATAGTGTGATTTGTGGTGATACTCGTTTTGATAGGGTTTTGCAGATAAGCAAACAAACAAAAGATTTTTCTTTGATAGAGGCTTTTTGCAGTGGGGATAAAAAAATATTTATAGCTGGTTCTTCTTGGTTGGAAGATGAGAAAATTATTGCAGAGGCTTTTAAGGAAAAACAAAATTTTAAACTTATAATAGTTCCTCACGAGATAGACCAAACACATATAAATGAGTTACAAAAACTTTTCGCAAACAATATACTATACTCTCAAGCAAACAATGATAATATTAAAGATAAGAGAGTACTCATAATTGATTGCATAGGTATATTATCCTACATGTATAGGAAAGCAGATATAACTTATATAGGAGGAGGTTTTGGAGATGGAATACATAATGTTTTGGAAGCGGCTGTGTTTTATAAACCTGTTGCTTTTGGTCCAAACAACAAAAAATTTAATGAAGCAAGAGATTTACTCTCTCTTAATGGTGCGAAAGAAATACATAATGCAAAAGAATTATCATTATGGGTTGACAAATTGTTATCAGATAAAGAGTATTATATGGAGTCTTGCTGTGTGTGTGGTGATTATGTAAAGAACAACGCGGGAGCAACACAAAAAATATTAAACGAAATAAAAATTTATTTATAAATGAAGCATAGATATTACATATTATTTTTAATAGTTGTTATTCTTTTATGCTTCACCGCTTGCTCGCCCAACAAACATTTGAGCAAAGATGGTTATTTGTTATCAAAAAATAAAATACATATAGACAACAAAAATTTTGGTATAGATAAAAATAATGTGGTAAATTACATAAAACAAGACCCTAACCATAAAGTACTCGGAATGAAAATGGGTATGTATATTTATTCTACTACACGACCAATAGAAGATTCGGCTTGTAATTTTTTTGAAAGATATTTATTTAGAACAGTGGGAGAAAAGCCAGTAGAGTTAAATGAAAAACATACCAATACATCTATAAAAAACATTAAAACTTATCTAAAATCCACAGGGTGCTTTTCAGCTAAAGTAACAGATAGTCTCTCTAAAGTCAGACGCTGGTATGCTCCTTGGTCGTATTATAAAAAAAGAATAGTAGAAAATTACATTATAGAAATACCTTATAGAGCAAAGATAGATACTTTTTATCTTAGTACGGAGGACGAAAAAATTTATGAGGCAGTATTCCCCTTAATAAAGAAAGTCCAAATAAAAAAAGGTGATTGGTATGATGAATCAATTCTTTCTCAAATTCGTTCAAATGTGGCTTCTGTTATGCAAGAAAAGGGTTATTTTGCTTTTAATACTTCGTACATAAATTTTGAAATAGATACAACACAGGGAACAGATAAGACAAGAATAAGAATGTTTGTCAAAAATCCTGTTGATAACGAAGGCAACGTGGCAACACACAAACTCTATAAGATATCAAACATTTATATTGAACCTAATTATATACCTTCCACCTCGACGGACTATTTACCAATAATAGACACAGTAAAAGAATATTCAAGGTTGCAAAGAAAAATGCCTTTAGTACCAACTTATTTTATTATCAACACCGAAAAACCAATTATTAGACACAAAACGTTGCAACGTTGTGTCCTAGTACAAAAAAATCAATTGTATTCGCCTACTATTAGTAAAAACACATATTCGGCTTTTTTACAACTAAAAAATTTTAAATATGTAGATATATCATACGAGCCTATTCCTCCTTTTGATACGGATACAATAAATCTTCTCAACAATATAAGGCTTACTATGTTACAGCCTATTAGTTTGTCTTCTTCTTTTGAGTTAAATTACTCTGCCAACAATGATAATAATATCAATTATGGTAACTCCTCTAATTTTGGAATGGAGGGTAATCTATCTTTCAATAATAGAAATCTTTTTCATGGTGCGGAGGTTTTTACCATAAAATTAAAACTTGCAGCGGAGGTTAATAGTAAAATATTCTTAGGAGAACATGATGCTAAAGGTTGGGAGATATTCAATGCCTTTGAATCTGGAATTGATTTTGGTTTGGAATTACCTCGTTTTGTAGCGCCTTTTTCTACTAAATTTTACTCTATGCGTTTTCATCCGCACACAAGTATAAAGGCAGGTTATGATTTGCAAAGACGTTCTTATTACAATCGTTCTATATTCAATGCTACATTTGGTTACAGTTGGAATTCTACGGAAAAAAAGTTTTTCTCTTTTATTCCCCTAGATATCAATTATGTAAATATGGATGTTACTGATAATGACTATCAAACACTAATAAACAGTATGGGTAGGAGAATACGTTATCAAATGTCTGACCACTTTGTTATGGCTATGAGGTACTCTTACCTATACAATGGTCAAACAGTCAATAATAAAAGAGATTTCAATTACTTTTCTTTCAACATAGAAACGGCTGGAAACATTTTGGATGCATACTCCAAAATCTTTAATCAATCCAAAGATGAAGATGGAAGTTATACTATTTTCAACATACCCTTTTCTCAATATATAAGAACAGATTTTACTTTTATACATTATAACTATCTTACTCAAAACTCCTCTTTGGTTTATAAGATATATGGAGGTATAGGTATACCTTACGGCAATGCGGAGGCTTTGCCATACGAGAAAAGTTTTGTTGCAGGAGGAACAAACAGCCTGAGAGGATGGCAATTGAGAGAATTGGGACCAGGTAGTAGCAAACCTCAAGGAGAAATGAAATATGATAGGGCAGGGGATATTGCCTTTGGTATGAGCGTAGAGTATAGATTTCCTTTATTTGGACCTTTGGAAGGAGCCTCCTTTATAGATGTAGGTAATATATGGACATTAAACAATGTGTCTGGTATGGAGGGTGGAAAAATAAGTAAGAATTTTTTCAAAGAAATAGCCTCTGATATAGGCTTGGGCTTGAGAGCAAATGTAAAAGTTTTAATTTTGAGAATGGACTTTGCACTTAAAGTTTGGGACCCGAGCAAAGACCTCAAAGAACGCTTTGTTTTGGATGACTCCAAATTTAAAGATATAGCAGTACAGTTTGGAGTGGGGTATCCTTTCTGATTTTTTGATTTAAAGCAAAGAGATTATATGAAAATAGGATTGATAGTTGCAATGCAAAAAGAGTTAAACTCCATTGTTTCCCTCTTGGAGAATAAGCAAGAGATGACAAACTCTGTTTACAAATATACTATAGGTAAAATAGGTGGTAATGAAATAATTCTTATGCAATGTGGAATAGGCAAAGTAAATGCTGCAATGGGTACGGAAAATATGATAAATATGTTTTCGCCGCAATTGGTTATATCCACAGGAGTAGCAGGAGGAGTGGATATATCTATGGAGCCTATGGATGTTGTTGTATCTTCACAATTGGCTTATCATGATGTATTTTGTGGAGAGGAAAATCAATTTGGACAAGTGCAAGGTATGCCTGCGAAATTTGACACCCCCAATTATATAATATCAACAGCAACACAGTTGAATTATTCAAAAAAAATACATTCTGGGCTTATACTTACAGGTGATTGGTTTGTAACTACCAAAGAAAAGATGTTAAGTATTTTAAACCATTTTCCTCAAGCCAAAGCTGTGGATATGGAAAGTTGTGCCATTGCTCAAGTATGTTATGTAAGAAAAATTCCTTTTTGTTCGTTTAGAATTATAAGTGATATACCATTAAAAGGCAATAGCCAACATCAATACAAAGATTTTTGGACAGATTTGGCAGATAATTCTTTTAGCCTTACGAAACAATTTATAGAAACCTTAAAATAAAAATATATTTTGCTGTATGGAAAAAATAGCGAGTTTTACTATAAATCACGAGAAACTGTTAAGAGGTATATATGTTTCAAGAAAAGACACCGTTGGAAAAGAAACTATTACTACCTTTGACATTCGGATGAAAGAACCAAACCGAGAACCAGCATTAGACAACGGTACAATACACACAATAGAACATTTGGCTGCTACTTTTCTAAGAAATCATAAACAATGGAAAGACAAAATCATTTATTGGGGACCTATGGGGTGTTTGACGGGAAACTATCTTATATTGAAAGGAGATTTGGAAAGTAAAGATATAGTCAGTTTAATGATAGAAACTTTTGAATTTGTTTCTCTTTATCAAGGAGATATACCGGGAGCAACTGCTAAGGATTGTGGTAATTATAGTTTGCATAATTTATCTTTGGCAAAAAAGGAAAGCAAAAAGTATTTAGATGAGGTATTGCTTAATATAAAAAAGGAAAATCTAATTTACCCACAAAACTAAAAGAAAACTTTGACTATAAAATAAAATACTAAGTAATACGTTAAATTATAATTAAGATAAAAAGAGTAATGAAAGATTTATATCATATAGTTATACTTTGTTTTATAACACTTTTGCTTTTTGTTTCTTGTGATAATTTTGAGGGAGAGCAAGAAATTCCATCGTATATAGAGGTTAAAGGATTTAAAGTTGTAGAAAATCCTCAATTTAGTTATGAACAACAGGAAGGTTTTCTTACAAGTGATATTACTGATGTTTGGCTTGTTGTAGATGGCAAAAATCTTGGAACATATTCTTTGCCCAAAGATAGTTCAGGCATACGTATTCCAATACTCAAAGAGGGTAAACACACCATAGATTTAGAACCGGGAGTAAAGTATAACGGTATGGCGGCTACAAGAGATTATTATCGTTTCTATACTTACTATACAGAGCAAGTAGACTTAAAGCCAGGACAAGTTATTGATATGGGAATAAAGGAAGTAATGTATGATAAGGATAAGGCTGATATATCATTTTACTATTTATTTGAAAATGGTTTATCTCCTTTTGAGACTGTGGTGGCAGATAGCACAGATAAGAATAAATATTTTTCCATAATTAGTAATGATAGCGTAAAATATGGTAACAATTGTCTTGCGATGTATTCAACCTCATCAGAGGATGAATATAAAATTTTATCAAAGGATAGTGTTGTTTGCTCCAATACTAACGCTATGATATTAGAGATAGATTATCATTCCAACATACCCTTTGAGATTGGTATTTACGGTAGAATATCTTCAACAACTACAAGACAAACCTATGTTAGTGCCATGAGACTTAAAGAAAATGATGCTGTTGGTTGGAGAAAAATGTATATAATTCTTGGAAAGGTTTGGTCGCAAATTTCTTATCAACCGTTCAAAATATATTTCCAACCCTTCAACACAAAGAATATTACAAACGGATACATTCATATAGACAACATAAAAATAATTCACTTCCCCGACTAAAATACACTACTTTTGCAATGTTAAATAAGAAACTTCAAGTTGCCAAATATGTTATCTCGGATTTTTGTAGTGCATTGTTAGCCTGGGTTATATTTTTTATATTTAGAAAAATATCCATAGAACATGCTCTGTTTTATGATATAAATCAAGTATTTAGTGATAGCAATTTTATAAAAGGTATAATTTTTATACCTATGTTTTGGTTGTTTTTGTACTATGCACAAGGTTTTTATCAAAATATTTATCAGCGTTCTCGTCTAAAAGACTTAATACAAACTTTTCTTGTTAGTATTATAGGGGTTATAATTATATTTTTTGCTTTTCTTTTGGATGACTATGTACATACCTATAAAAACTATTATTTTTCTTTTACTATACTATTTTCTTTACATTTTTTCCTTACATATGTTCCTCGTTTTTTGATAACCTCAGCAACTGTACACAAAGTACATACAGGCAAACTCACATACCCTTCTCTTTTAGTTGTTTCAGACGAGAATAAGGCGATGCAAATTGCTGATGAAATCAAGCAACAAGCAATTTCCTCTGGTATTGCTTTTCATGGATATATAACCCTTGATGGAAAGAAAAAAGAAGTTTTGGAGCAAACGGGAGGTATTAGATTTTTAGGCTCTATTGCAACGATAGGACAAATTATAGAAAATTATAGTATAGAAAAGGTTATTATTGTTCTCAACTCAAATGATGAGAACGAAATATATAACATCATTTTTTCCATACAAAAGCCAAATGTGGAAATGTATATACCTTCGGATAGAAAAGACCTTTTGACAGGAAATATTAGAATGAAAGCTATATTTTCCGTCCCTTTGGTTAGGATATCTCAAGAACAGATGGAACCTTGGGAATTTTCTATGAAGAGAATCTTTGATATATTTGCTTCATTGATAGCAATGATTATTTTATTGCCAGTATATATAGCAGTGGCTATAGTGGTTAAATTTACCTCTAAAGGTCCTGTATTCTATAGACAAGAGCGTATAGGAAAAAACGGGAAACCATTCAAAATGTATAAATTTAGGTCTATGTACATAGATGCAGAAAAACATGGACCACAGCTTTCTTTGGGAGATGATGACCCAAGAATTACTCCCTTTGGTATGTTTATGCGAAAAGTACGTTTGGACGAAATACCACAATTTGCCCATGTATTTTTGGGACAAATGAGTATGGTAGGTCCTCGACCTGAAAGACAATTTTTCATAGACAAAATTGTTGTTAAAGCACCTGAATACAAATTGTTACAAAAAATAAAACCTGGTATGACCTCTTGGGGACAAGTAAAGTTTGGTTATGCAGAGACGGTGGATGAAATGATAGAAAGATTAAAGTACGACCTACTTTATTTGGAAAATATGTCCATGGCTACTGATATTAAAATTTTGCTTTATACTTTTATAATCATTGTGCAGGGACGAGGCAAGTAATATATTGTTTAAGACAACATAAAAGAATAAATATGAAGATTATAGCATTGTTATTAAGTTTATCCTTTCTTGTAATAATACATGAATTTGGACACTATTGTTTTGCTCGCTTATTTAAAACAAGGGTAGAAAAGTTTTATTTGTTTTTCAATCCTTATTTTTCTCTTTTAAGGGCTAAAAGATATAATGGTAAATGGCATTTTTCTTTCTTTTCCAAGAAATCTCCAGAGGAGTTTGAAAAATACCCAGATAATACAGAATGGGGTATAGGATGGTTGCCTTTTGGTGGTTATTGTTCTATAGCGGGAATGATAGACGAAAACAATACAGATAGTAGCAAACTTTCCTCCGAGCCACAACCTTGGGAATATCGTAGCAAAAAAGCTTGGCAAAGATTGTTCATTGTTTCGGGCGGAGTGTTGGTTAATTTTATAGCCGCTCTTGTTATTTATTCTCTTATAATGTTTCATTGGGGTACTGACCATTTGCCGATACAAAATACTCCTTATGGTTATGATTACAATACAACTGCTCTTAAATATGGTTTTAAAAATGGAGATAAAATAATTTCTGTTGATGGCAAAAACACTTGGGAGATAAAGGACGCATTAAATGAAATATTGCTTAATAATGGGAAAAAAATAGTCGTATTGCGACAAGGAAAAAAAGAAACAATAACTTTGCCGGAAGACTTTGCCAAACAAATGATAGGTAATGGTGAAAAACAATTTGCTATACCAAGATTTCCTTTTGTCATAGGAGGTTTTATAGAAGGTTCTTTGGCACAAAAGTTTGGTATGCAAATAGGAGATAGTATAGTAGCCCTAAATGATAAGCCAACACTATCTTTCTCAGAATTTGCCAATATGGTTACACGTAATGCAGGCAATATGGTTGAGGTAAAATTCTATCGTAACAAGCAATTGCAAACTGTAAAAATTCCTTTGGATAATAATGGAAAAATAGGAGCATATCAAAAAGATTTTTCCTCAGATTTAAATGTAGAACATAAGAGTTACGGCTTTTTTGAATCTATACCAAAAGGAATATCACAAGGTATAGGTACTTTGGTATCGTATGTAAAACAATTTAAGCTTGTCTTTTCCAAAGAAGGTGCTACCCAAATAGGAGGCTTTGGAGCAATAGGTTCTCTGTTCCCTTCTCAGTGGAATTGGCATATATTTTGGAATATGACAGCATTTTTATCCATAATTTTGGCTTTTATGAATATTTTGCCTATTCCAGCTTTGGACGGAGGACATATGGTATTTACTCTTTGGGAAATGATAACTCGCAAAAAACCAAACGAAAAATTTATGGAGAGAGCTCAAATGGTAGGAATGATATTGTTGTTTGCGCTTTTGATTTATGCTAATGGAAATGATTTGGTACGTTGGTTAACAGGTAAATTCTAATACGTTATTTTGCTTATGAAAAGAATAATTTTTATTAGTCTAATAGCCTCTATTGTTGTTTTGTTATGGGCTTGCAAGAAAGAGATAACTCCTCTTATGGGGGCAGATAACTATGTGGTATCTCAGAAAAATCCATTGAAAAAACATAATACCCGCATTGTTTCTGTTTCTACACAGGTTACGGAAATAATTTGTGATTTGGGCTGTGAGGATAGATTAATAGCAAGGACTGATTTTTGTGATTATCCTTCTAGTGTAAAAAAAATACAGAGCATAGGAGGAGTCAGCAATCCAAATATAGAAAAAATAATTAGTCTTAGCCCAGATGTGGTTATTACTTCTTCAATGTTACCAAAAAAACTTTTTTCTCAAATAGAAAATGCAGGCTTACCGATAATATCTTTTAGAGAAAGCAATAAAATAGAAGGAATGTATAAGGTAATAAGTATTTTGGGGCAATTGTTAGAAAAAGAATCTGAGGCTGATAGTATAATAGAAGACTGCAAGCAAAGATTGAAAAAAGTATCTCAAAAAAGTCAAAAAATTCAAAATATGCAAAAAGGGGATAAACCCAAAGTATATTATGTTGTAGGTTATGGAGCGAGTGGAGATTTTTCTTCAGGTAAGGACACTTATATAGATGAAATGTTTGCTTTGGCAGGAGCAGATAATATTGCAAAAAACAGTATTAACTGGACTTTCACAAAAGAACAATTGTTTAAAAACGAGCCTGATTTCATTTTTATTCGCACCGCTGATGTAGAAAGTTTTTGCAATACCTCTCCTTATAACCAACTTCAAGCAGTAAAAAATCACAAAGTTATAGGTATAGATGGTATGGATAGTCAGACTCCACGCAGTATTTCTTTAATAGAATCTATCTCAAAAACAATATACCAAAATTAAATATCTTGTTATAAATATAATAAGAGTAAGTCGTAAGACTTACTCTTATTATATCGTTGTATCTATTAATTTAGCATTTTAGTCGCCAAGTGTTGCAACCATAACGGCTTTGATTGTGTGCATACGGTTTTCTGCTTCGTCAAATACTATTGAAGCATCAGACTCAAATACATCCTCAGTTACCTCTATGCCGTCAAGTCCAAATTGTGCATGAACATCTCTTCCAACTTGGGTCTCCAAATTGTGATAAGCAGGAAGGCAGTGCATAAATTTGCATTTTGGATTGCCTGTCATTTCCATCATTTCTTTGTTTACTTGGTAAGGTTTAAGCATATCAATTCTTTCTTTCCAAACCTCAGCAGGCTCACCCATAGATACCCAAACGTCTGTATAAAGGAAATCGCAACCTTTCACACCTTTTTTTACGTCGTCAGTAATAGTAAGTGTAGCGCCGGTTTCTTTTGCTATTTTTTTGCAAGTATCAATTAATTCCTTTGAAGGTTGAAGTTTTTTTGGAGCAACGATTCTAACATCCATACCCATTTTTACTCCACCAACCATAAGAGAATTACCCATATTATAACGAGCATCTCCTATGTAGGCATAACTTACTTGATTAAGAGGCTTGTCAACGTGTTCTGACATAGTAAGAAAGTCAGCCAAAATCTGTGTAGGGTGGAACTCATTTGTTAGTCCATTCCATACAGGCACGCCTGCATATTCAGCCAATTCCTCAACTATTTTTTGCTCAAATCCTCTGTACTCTATACCATCATACATACGTCCAAGCACTCTTGCAGTATCTTTCATAGACTCTTTAACGCCTATTTGAGAACCAGAAGGACCAAGATAAGTAACCTGAGCGCCTTGGTCATGAGCGGCAACTTCAAAGGCACATCTTGTACGAGTGGAAGTCTTTTCAAATATCAAAGCAATATTTTTGCCTGTCAATGCAGGTTTTTCTGTACCTGCGTATTTTGCTCTTTTAAGGTCGCGAGCCAAGTCCAACATATATTGAATTTCTTTTGGAGTAAAATCCAACAACTTCAAAAAATTTCTGTTTCTTAAATTAAATGCCATGTTTCTAACTTTTTTATTTTATTGTTAATTATATAATTTCTTTTCTCTTAAAGAAAGAGTTTTGCTTCAAAAACAAAGTTGTCTGTAAACTTTGTGCAAAAGTACAATTTTTATTTAAAATCAAATGTTTGAAATTATTATTATTTCATATCATACTCATCAATTGAAAAGTCCTTAAAGTTTGCTATTACTTTCTCTACTTTGGTTTGCAAAATATGGGCAGGGTTGGTTGTGGCAAGAGCTATAACTTCCATACCTGCTTTTTTTCCTGCTTCTATACCGGCAAAACTATCTTCAAATACCAAACAAGAAGTGGGCTTTACCTTACATTTTTCTGCTCCAAGCAAATAACAATCGGGAGCAGGTTTGGTGTGTTTTACATCTGTGGCTATTACCATAAGGGGAAAATAGGTTTTTATTTCGGGGCATTTTTCTAAAACCGTTTGCATTTTTATTGCGTCCGAAGAGGTAACCAAACAAGTTTTCACTCCTTTTTCTTGCAAAGAAAGAATAAACTCTCTTACTCCCTCTACATATGGAAAATTCATTTGTTTTTCCATTTCATAGAGTTGATTTTCTATTTGTTTCCAATCACTTTTGTAATCAGCAAAGTATTTTGCAAGAATATCCTCTATTGAATGTCCTTTGATAACAGAGGCAAAATCTTCCCTTTGAGGAAAATATTTTTTGCCAATCATAGTCCAAAATTCTGTGTAGTGATTTTCTGTGTCAAATACCACTCCGTCCAAATCAAAAAGCACAGCCTCTACTTTCATATCAAATCAAAAAAATTAATAAGTTAATCTATTTCTAAAATCATTGCGTTTCTCATATTTCAAATCTTGCAACATACTTGCTTTAACCGAAATACCAAAATTCCACCCTTGTCTTGGACCAAAAGGTATCCAATTCATACGCAATTCCCAACAATGCAAATCCCTATAAAAGTCCAAACTCGTATAAGTATAGTCCTTATTGATGAAATCATAACCAGTGTTAAAACCTATTTTCCATTTATCCGTAGCGTTTATTGTACCCGAAACGGATAAGGTTGCAGATTCATTTGTCTCATATCCCGCTAATGCTACAATATAAGATGACAATCTAGAATAATGAGCAGAGATAGTAAAGTCCCAAGGTATGGAAAAATCTACCACATCTGGAAGTATTTCATTATTGTTGATAAAAGGAGAATAAGCAAGTTCAGTAGGAGATACTTTGTCTTTAATATCGTTAGCGTTTTTGCTTTTTTTATTCAGGTGCCATGAAAGAGAAAGTGTCCATTGAGCCGATTGTTTTCTAAAAAGTCTATGTTCCTTTGACCACAAAAATTCTTTGGTAATATTGTTGTTACTATCCAAAACGTACGGGGTAAAGGAAGCAGAATAATTTACAACCAATTTTTCCAAAAGAGTAGTTCTTGCAGAAAGTCTCAAAGGTTGCCAATTACAAGAGTCTTTTGCCAAATCATAACCTGTGGAAAGAGAAAGATTCTCCAAAAGTTTTAGTTTTTTAGTACCGGTGATTGTATCCGAATTGTCTTTTACTTTCATTTCCAGAGAGTTGTTCAAAGCCAAAGTTATTACTCCCGATTTGCCATTTGGCACAGAGCCATAAACTCCGTCTTCTGTTTTAGAGTAGTAAACTTTTTTGCCATTCTTATCTACATAAAAATCATAGAAACCAAGAGAAGGTGAAGAAAAATCGGGCGTAAAATTAAAAGACAAAACTGGGTTAAATACGTGTCTTATTGCTTTTATATAACCTTTTTTAAAAGAGAACATTCCATATATTCTTGTATTTACTCCCGAAGAAAAAGACATATCTCTATTTGTTATAAAACCATAAACAGTATCCTTATCTACTCTATCGGTTTCGGGATTATAGGTTTTGTGTGTTGATTTCAAATACCAACGAGCATTGTAATCTATAGAGTTTGTCCAATTGAGGTATTTAAAAATTTTTGTGCTGTGTTGTATGGGTATGTAGTGCTTTATTCCATTATTCATTTTGTTATACCAATCGTCTTTAAAAAGCAAAGAATCATAGGTTTGTATTTGGTTTATAAGGTTCATACGATAGGCTATGGTTATTTCTTCATACCAACGAGTTTTTCCTTTGGCTTTTTTGCGTTTAAAGGGGTGAAATTGCGATGAAGACAAAGCCAAAGAAGGCAAATCCAAACTTATGTATTTGGTGTTTGCGTTGTAACTTTCTCCCAAATTAACAGATAAGTTCCAATCATCTCCTAATTTTGTAGAGAATGCAATGGATGAGGTTGTGGTGTTGGTCAAATAATCGGAAAGCGAAGTTGTGTATTGATTATATTTACTACTCACAAGATTAACGTTAGCCGAAAAGGTTCTGTAAGGATGTGCTTTAGAGTCTTGAGTATGGGTCCATTGTAATTTAAAATCTCTTTGAGAAGTCCAAGAAGATGTATTTTTTATACCTGTATGGTTTTCTTCAAAGCGTAACAATATTTTACCACTATACCTATAACGTTTTGCATAATTTGATTGCAAATCTACGGCATAAGAAAGATTTGTATAAATATCTCCTCTTGCAGCAAGGTCTATATAGTCATTGAAAGCAAAATACCAACCAAGATTTCTAAGATAATAACCTCTATTAGAAGCATGTCCGTATGTTGGCATCAAAAGTCCTGATTTTTGTTCGCTTGTTATAGGAAAAAAGCCAAAAGGCAGTGCCAAGGGCATAGGAATATCTGCTATAGAAAGCCAAGTTGTACCAGTTACAATTTTATCTTGCACTTTGATTTCTGCTTTGCTAAAATTAATACCAAAATGTGGGTTTTCTTCATTATCACAAGTAGTAAACATTCCGTTGCGTACAAACATAGTGGAATCGTTTATTTTTTTTATTCTTTCTCCATGTAAATATCCCTCCTGTTCTTTGGTGAACATATTGAAGATAAGTCCCTTTTCCGTATCAAAATTATATCTTAATTCTCTGCTTTTGTATTCGTCTTGTCCATCTTTGAAAATAGGGTGTTGAGTATCTTTATCAGAAGAGTCTTTTATTGGCATAGCCCAAAGTGAAGAAGAGTCAAAATTTATGGTTATATAACCAGAGGACAAGTCTATTCTCTTTTGCTGAACCTTAGCATTGTTGTGCAGAAACACTTTGGAAGAGTCCAAATCAAAACATATAGAATCACTTGCCGAATAGGTTACTCTATCTTTTATAGCATTTTTGCTTTTTTGTACGGCAGGCAGGGTGTCTGTATTTGTTACAACACTGTCAGATAGCAAAGAATATGCAAGAATATTGTCTTTGCATTCACTGTTTTGCGACCAAAAACATAATAAACACAATACAACAAAACAATAAATATTTATATATTTTTGACTCTCCAACTTGCTATTTCAATTAAAAATCTTAATTTTGCCAATTAGTTTGCAAAGGTAACATTTTTTTATATTTTACAGAAAAATAGATGGGGGAAGATAGACACTGCTATAATATTTTATGCTTTTTACTACTTGTTTTTTCTTGTTTTCTTGGTTTTTCTCAGCAAGAACAGACTAAGAATGTTTTTGATAAGGTTGTAATTGATGCCGGTCATGGAGGCAATAAGCCAGGAGCCATAGGTAGCAAATACAAAGAAAAAGACGTTACTCTTGCCGTATCCATAAAATTAGGAAAACTTATCAATGAAAATCTTAAAAGTGTCAAAGTATATTACACAAGAGTTATAGACCAAGATATAGACTTGTACAAACGCTCTTCTGTTGCCAACAAGATAAATGCCGATTTATTTATTTCCATACACTGCAATTCTGCTACCAACAAAAACGCCGCAGGCACAGAAACCTACGCTATGGGATTGGGCAAGACAGAAAGCAATTTGGAGGTTGCAAAAAAGGAAAATGCTGAAATCTTAACAGAAAAAGGAGCGTTGGAAAACTACCAAGGTTTTGATTTAAATTCCCCAGAGGGTGATATTCTAATGTCTTTGTATCAAAACGCTTATTTACAAAACTCTTTGGATTTTGCTGCTAAGATACAAAATCAATATACCAAACATGTACCTATGAAATCTCGTGGTGTGCATCAAGCCAACTTTGTTGTTTTGTGGAAAGCTGCTATGCCTGCTGTGCTTACGGAAATAGGTTTTATTTCCAACCCAAAAGAAGAGGAATATATTGGTTCTGAATATGGGCAGTGGGTTATTGCCTCTTGTATCTTTAGAGCTATATGTGAGTATAGGAACAAAGTAGACAATCTTAATGATAAAATACCTTCTGTTGAGGAACTTATACCTCAAGATGTTAGAGAAAAGGAGGCTTTAAGAAAACAAAACGAACTCATTGCTCAACAACAGCAACAAGAAAGACAACGTCAATTAGAGCAACAAGAAAAGGAGCAGCAAGAACAACAGCGGCAAGAACACAAAGAAGAAAAAGCTGAGCAAGAGCGTAATAGTGGAGTGGATTTGGTTTATAGAATACAGTTTCTTTCTTCTCCTACTCAATTGAAAAACAATGATTCTCTTTTGCAAGGATTGGATGATATTTTTGTCTATTCCGAAAACGGAGCGTGGAAATATACTGCCGGTATTTTTGCTACAACACAAGAGGCTTTAACCTATCAAAAGCAAGTAAGGGAAAAGTATTCGGATGCTTTTATTGTGGCTTTTTATGATGGCAAAAGAGTATCTATGGTTGAAGCAAAAAGACTTTCTTTGCAGAAAAAATAATTTTGTTTAACAAAACTAATTACAAAAAATAATGAAACTCAAAAATGAAACTCAAATAGGACTTGCCGTGTTGATAACCTTTATTGTCTTAATATTGGGTATAAATTTTCTTAAAGGCAAATCTCTTTTCTCTGGTCAAAAAACTTATTATGCCATATATGATGATGTAACTGGTATGCACGAAAGTTCATACATATATATAAATGGTATGAAAGTTGGTTATGTGGTTAAGATTTCTCCGATGAACAAAAAAAACAGCAGGTTTCTCGTAGAGTTTTCAGTAAATAAAAAGATAGAAATACCTAAAGATAGTCGTTTAACAATGTTTTCAGCTGGACTTATGAGTGGTCAAGCCTTAAGGATAGATTTAGGAAAGTCCTCTTCCTTGTTGCAAGCAAAGGATACTATGCAAGGAGGTTTGGAGACTGGACTTATGGAGGAACTTGCGCCTATGACGGAAAACCTTTCCTCCATTCTAAAACGTATAGATACTTTGACAAACACCCTTAATCGCACTATTGACCAACAAGCACAACAAAACATACAAATAACTCTTAACAATATCAATCAAATTTCTCAAAGACTAAACAACATTGCTCTAAATGTAGATAACCTTGTAGCAAAGGATAAGGAAAAATTGGATAATATTGTATCTAATGTAGAGAGTATAACAAAAAATATTGCTGACAATAATCAATCCATAAGCAACATTATTTCCCGTTTTGATAAAATTTCTTCAGATGTAGAAAAACAAAATATAGGTTCTACACTTGCAAGTGTAAAAGCCTCTTTGGAAAATATCAATTCCATGCTCAACAAGATAGAAAAGGGTGAAGGAAACATTGGCTTATTGCTTTCTGATGAAAATTTGTATAAAAATATCACCAATGCAGCTAAAGATTTGGACGAATTGATTTTGGACTTAAAGAAAAATCCTAAGAAATATATAAACGTCTCTGTTTTCTAACATTCTAAACAATACCTTTACTTTGTTGCTGTGTAAAGCGTCTTTTTGTGAAAACGTTATACAACAACAAACCGAGAATGTGAATTATCCCCACAAGAATAAAAGCAGTATAATAATTAGAATGCTCTACAACAAAGCCTCCTACAAAAACACCTATACCCACACCAACATCCCAAGAGGTTAGGAGAGTAGAGTTGGCTGTGCCTCTTTCGTTGTGATTGGCTACTTTTATTATCATATTTTGAAAGGCTGGATACATATGACCATTACCCAAACCTATAAGCAAAGCCGACAGATAATACAAAAAATGATAAGGAAACAGAGCAAAAATAAGATAACCGAATGTAGAGATTATTATACCTATAAAAGCGTTTTGTGTTAGTTTGCCTTCTTTGAGTGCTTTGTTGCCTTGCAAACGAGAAAGTATTAAACCCACAGAAAGCAACATAAAATAAGTCCCCGCCCCTGTGGTTATGCCCAATTTTTCTTTGCTGTAAATGGCAAGATAATTACTCAATACACCATAACAAAAACTAAAGAAAATTATATTAAGAGCCAAAAACCAACCTTTAGTAAGAAAGAATCTATCCAAAGATATTTTGTTTGTGTTTTTGACAACTTCTTTTTGAGGAATGTGTATAAAATAAGTTGCTATTAAGCCACAGAAAGCAAAACAAATAGCAAGCCAAAAAAGTATATCAAAATTATTAGTATATTTATAAATAAAAACCCCTACAGTTGGAGCCAAAGCAGAGGCTATATTGTTGCTAAGTCCATAAAAACCTATACCCTCATTTCTTCTCGAGGAGGGCAAAACATCTATGGCAACCGTGCTATTGGCAACCGTGCAGGCACCAAAAGGAGAGCCGTGTAAAGTTCTTATTATTGCAAATAGCAATAAAGAACTTGCAAGCAAATAACCAGCAAAGAAAACAGAGTAAACCAAAAAACAAATTACAAGAACTTTTTTTCTATTAAAAGAATCTACCATATAACCGCTAAAAGGTCTAAATATTAGCGCTGCTATCACGTACCCCGAAAGCACCAAACCAATAATATCTTTGCTTGCATTAAAATGTTCACTAAGATAAAGAGGAAGTAAAGGAGTAAGCAAATAAAAGGCAAAATACAAATTAAAATTTGCTACCATTACCTTTATATACTCCTTATTCCAAAGTTTGTCTTGTATTGTTTGCATTATACAAAATATTATAAAAAAGGACGTAGATTTTATCTATCTACATCCTTTTATTTCCTTGCGCTCCCACTAGGACTTGAACCTAGGACCCCATGATTAACAGTCATGTGCTCTAACCAACTGAGCTACGGAAGCGTTTCCCCTTTAAAACGTTTGCAAAATTAGACAATGTTTTATAACTGACAAAATATTTTCTACTTTTTTTTGAAAAAAATAAATAAAAAATTTGTAAACATTTGATAGAAAGGAAATTATTTTTCAGGCACAATCAGTTTTATAGGGCATAGCCTTTACTTTTATAGGTTAGCACAGGCTCAGCCTGTTTTATAAGGGCATAGCCCACCCACAGGGTGTAGCCACAGGCTGTTTTTAGGCAAATCCATTAAAAAAAATGTAATGGTTTTGCCCTTATGAAACACTCTGTGGATGCTTTGCATCCATAAAAAAGTCTCAGGCTCCGCTTAAGCATCTATGCTAACCTACAATAACCTATTGTAACCTATAAAAAGAAAAAAAACAAAAAAATAACAAAAAGAAAAACAAAAAAACGGTTTACTGATTATCAATAAGTTACAAATAAAAAGTGTGCACGCGTT
>CAZVEO010000034.1:0-22302 GCA_964626385.1 uncultured Bacteroidaceae bacterium | reverse complement strand
GTATTCATTTTTTGTTGCAACATATTGGCAAATTCTGTTGATTTATATTGTTTGCCATGTTCGTCCAAAATTATTACACAATCCTCAGGGTTAATATGTTTTTCTATCAATATAGCCTCTTGCTTTTGCAGTTGCTGCGAGGAAAGTGAAGCAGAGTTTTTTACATCAGCAATAACCTCAATGGAAAAATTGGTATAGTGCTTCAATCGTTTGACATATTCCTCCACACCATCGTTTATAAAACCTTTAAGCGTCTTGCCTACAACAAGTAATTTGATATTCATAAAACTCCTCTCATTTTTTTTATAAGTCTATATAACTTGGAATATTCTTTGGTCAAAACAATATAAGGAACGCGTTTAGGGTTGTATAATCTAAAATGATGTTCCACTCCCTTTATCATAGAACCCTCCATATCAAAGGTTTTTATTCCCAAAGAACAAGTATATTTGATAGCATTCCAAGTCAAAAAAGCCATAACATCATTTTGCAAACTATCATTACCTATGCCCCCTATAAGGTTATAGCAAATATTCTTATCCCAAACAATAAAAATTGTTCCATTTATATGCTGATTTTCATCCTTAGCAACAAACAATTTGCCTTGATTTTTCTTTGTTGCCGTTTCAACTATTTTACTAAACAAATCTAATGAATAAGGAATAGAGGTTTTTTGTCTTTTATAGGTTTGCGTAAGTAGAGAATAAACTTCTCTTATACTCCCATAATCTTCTGAAAAAGTTAATTTTTTCTCTGCATCTCTAATACTTTTTCTTAATGATTTGTGAAAATTTTTGAAACAAGTATCTATTTCCAAATTCTCTATTCTGTAAGTATAGTGTAAAGAAGCGTTTATTTGTTTCCAATAAAATCCCATAGAGAAAAAACACTCGGGAGCAAGGGTATAGACAAAATTTGCCATCCTTTGCTTTTCTACAAACTCCGCAAAAGCAAGACAAGCATTGTTTTCTAAGGAATATTTTTCTATATTGTTTTTGCAATTGCTGTAATCTATATAGCAACCACACATAGGAGTCAACAAAGGAGGAATAATAGAAGTAAAACCTATTTTTTTGTGTTTATAGTAAGGAAAAGCTACAAGGACATTATTTTTTTTCTCATAAAGAAAAACCTCCCATTCTCTTTGACAAACAATATCCAACCACCACGGTTGCAAAAAAATAGGGAGTTTATCTTCTAACAAAAGATATTTTTCCTTAGAGGTCATTTTCTTGCAATAAAGTGTTGTCCTCTGGCATTTGGAAAAAAGAAAAATTTACTTTACCATAATGCCTCTGCTCTATGAAATAAGGGTTTTTAGTGTAAGAATGTTTTTTGGAATGCTCCAAAACAAACCAACCGCCCGGCTTGACAAAAGAAGGAAGTACCAAATCAGGCACAAGGTCAAAATCTTTCATATCATAAGGAGGGTCAGCAAAAACAACATCAAAACTCATTTTGCTCCTTTTCAAATAAACAAAAGCGTCTTGTCTTAGGGCAAAAAGATTTCTTACTCCAAATTGTTCTTTGGTTTTGTTTATGAAAGATATACACTTGGGATTTATATCCACAGAGGTTACTTGCTTAATACCGCGAGAAACAAACTCAAAACCTATTCCTCCCGTGCCACAAAAAATGTCCAAAGCTACACTCTGAGCAAAATCAACCCTATTTCTGAGAATATTAAACAAACTTTCTTTGGCAAAATCCGTTGTCGGTCTAACCTCTATATTAGTAGGTGGGTTAAGCCTTCTTCCTCTAAGTTCTCCAGCAACTATTCTCATAAAAAAACTCGGTTGATACTAAAAATCTTTTTTAAGCAAGAATCATAAAATATTTTTGCAAATCCCCCTCAGAGAAAGTATCTGGTATATCTACATTTTCTCTCAAATTGGCAAAAGCCACTTCACTCAAAAACTTTTGCAAAAGAGTCAATTCCTTCTCAGTATAAGACTCTCCCGCTAAAACCACACAAACCTCTCCCGTGTTTATGGAAGAATGTTGCAAAATATTGAGTATAAAATATATCATATCCTCAGCAGTAGAATACGTAAAAGTATTGCTATGCAAAAAACTATCGCCCTTAAATATTACTATATCAAATGCCCTTTCTTTCTTATAAATAAGTACGGTGTTTTGTTTCAAAGCCGAAATATCAAAAGTATATTCAGCCAAAACCTGAGCAGGAGATACAAAATTAGCCTTTGGCATCAAAACCTTCAAACCACTATACATATGCTGAGGAAAAGCAAATATATTTTCTGCCTCAAGTTTTACACTTGTATTTGCTATTATGGTATCCTTTGTAGATAGTTTGTTGGTTTGTTCAAGGTAAGTTTTGTTTTGAGAAGGGTCATATAGTTTATAAGGCACCCAAACATCTTTACTTGTAGGACAAACTATACGTGTATTGTTAAAGTTAAAAATATGTACGCCTATGGAAGTAAAGCAAGATTTTATATTCAACATGGTTTGAGTAATACTATTGTTAAGGTTTGTCTCAAACTCTCCTATACACTGCAATCTGAAAGACTTGTCTATTATAGCGAAACAAAATCCACTTGCCGTAAGGCAAATGGATAGATTTGTCTCATTAGTAACAATGTTTGAATCAGTCTTCCAAAAATTTACTAACTTAAACGTATTCATAATAAAAATTTAACTCTTTCACTACTCTCAAAAAAAACTATTCCCAGTTACCGTCTGTTATTGTTTGGTCTAAGGAACCTACTTTGTACCCAGCATAGCCGTTTTCTTTGGCTTCCAACTCTGCTTTGCGATTGATAACCGTTTGCTCATCCATACCTTTGGTATAAGACTCTATTGGTGCCTTTGCCTCAAAAACTGCCACAGGTATTCCGCTCTTGTTTATCGTATTGGCAGCCATCGTAAACTCTTCCCCATTTGAGAAAGGTATGTATTTCAAGTCCTTAATCTTATCCTTAGAAGTAATCAATTTACCCTCATCATAAAGCTTATCCAAAGGATTTACAATGGTAGTATCTCTCTTTAATACACCCTTAGATAAAGCCTCTGCCTCTGTCATATTATCGGGTACAGTACCAGTCTTTTTAACCAAAAGAGCCTTACCATTGACAGCAAAATCTATAAGTGAATCAATGGAAGTACAATATCTGCTATTAGTATTTTTAAACTGCTCTTGCAAAGCACGAATATCTTTTAACTTATTGATAACTTGCTCAGAACGTGCTTTATATTCTTCTTCAAACTTCACCGGTTTAAGAATACATCTATACAAATAAATAGCAAGTAATACAACTCCCAAGGCTAAAACTATGGTTATTACTAATCTTACATTTTTGTTCATAATGCAACCTCTATTTTGTAGTATTTTAAAAAATTTATTTCTGCTCTATTTACTTTGCAAATTTAGTGTTTTTATATAAAAAGACAATATATTTGCAATAAAAAAATTAAATATTTTGTTCTATATGTTGTATAATAATTTTCAAATCAGTACTTTGGGAAAATTCTTTTGCTAACCTTTCAGCACAAAATACGCTTCTGTGTTGCCCTCCCGTACAACCAAAACATACCATCAGATTGAAAAAACCTCGTTGCAAATAATTGTCAACACTTTGCTTTACTAATCCGCTAACATTGGTCATAAAGACTTTTACCTCTTCTTTGCTTTCCAAATATTCAATTACTTCTTTGTCTTTGCCATTAAGTTTTTTGAATTGAGGTAATCTACCAGGGTTAGGCAAGGCTCTACAATCAAAAACGAACCCTCCTCCATTGCCAGAAACATCCATAGGGTAGCCTTTTTTGTAAGAAAAACTCTTAATTGTAAGGGTTAAAAAATGTTTTTCCGTGCTGATGTTTTTTAATTTTTCTGAATTGATTATTTGTGTAAAAACTTTATTCAGTTCTTTTAATTCTAATGGCAGAGTTATTTTTTCTTGCAAAAGTTGTAAATTTTTTGTGGCTGTTTGTATGCTCTTTGTAAAAGATATTTTGTTTTGCACCAATCCTCTGTATCCATAGGCACCCAAGGCTTGCATTATTCTTGCGTAAGCATAAGCAAAAAACAACTCTTTAAATCGCACTTCTTTTACTTCTATTCTCTTTGATAAATTATCTATATAGTAGTCTAACAAATCCATTTTGATTTGCCAGTCAATATCTACTTTACCATCAAAAAGCAAAGAAACAACATCATATTGCAAGGCTCCTTTTCTTGCTCCTTGAAAATCTATAAAATAGGCTTCATTGCCTTTTAGCATTATGTTTCTGCTCTGAAAATCTCTAAAAAGAAAATATTTTTGTTGCTCACTCAGTAGATAATCTGCCAAAGCACTAAAATCCTCTTCCAAATCCTGCTCATTAAATTCTATATCTACTACTTTAAGAAAACAATATTTAAAATAATTAAAGTCCCACATTATACTTTGCCTATCAAAACACTCACGAGGGTAACTTTTTGAATAATCAAAATTTGACATTAGTTGCATATCCACAAGAGAAAAAAGAATCTTTTTGTACCAAACTATATTCTCTTGCAAAGAATGAGAAGAAAAATAATCAAAAAAAGTAGTATCTCCTAAGTCCTCTTGTATATAGATATTTTTGTCCATATCATAAGCATAAACCTCTGGCACTTTTATTCCTTTTTGTCTCATTTGCAAAGCATAATCAACAAAGGCTTCGTTTTCTTTTCTATTCTCGTTATAGGCTCCTATATAAGTATGGTTATTTGAGTATATCCTAAAATATTGTCTTTTGCTACCATGGGCTTGCATATGCTCTATTTTGGTTGGGTAGCAATCAAAGGTCTTAAGAAACAAATCTTCCAAAAATTCTTTCATAACAAACTTTCTGCTATTGTAATATCCAAAGGAGTAGTTATTTTCAAGTTGTGCTTATCTCCCTTGCAAAGAGTGATTTTTTCTCCTAAACTCTCCACCACAGAGGCATCATCTGTAAATCCCTCCCTATATGGTTGCAAATAGGCTTTTCTCAAAACAGATAGAGTAAAACATTGAGGGGTCTGTATAAGTTTTACTCTGCCTCTATCAATGCTTTGATTCTCTCCACTTTCGTTTAGTATTCTTACTGAGTCTGTGCAGTCCATACAACACACAGCACTGCCCTCTTTTTCTGCAACAAAAAAACAATTATCAATCATTTCCTTACTTACCAAAGGTCTTACTCCATCATGTACAGCCACCCATGCTTCTTTGTCTTCAATACTATTTATTGCATTTTTTACCGAAAAGAAACGCTCTTTGCCTCCTATAATCACTTTGTGTGGAATATTCAATTGGTATTTGGTTTTTATTTGTTCCCAAATTTCCAAATGTTGAGTGTTCAATACCAACAAAATAGAGTATTCTGCACTTGCTTTATATATATTTTCCAAAGTATGCACAAGCACGGGCTTACCCTTTAGTAAAAGAAATTGCTTGGGAAGTATTTCTCCCATTCTTCTACCTACACCTGAGGCAACAACTATAATATATTTTCTCACATCCAAAAATCTCTATTCCGGCCATACAGTCTGTTTGCTATACAATAAGCATAGCATCGCCGTAGGTTAGGAATTTGTATTTGTTTTCTATTGCCTCTTGATAGGCTTTCATTATAAGGTCATAACCTCCAAAACTGCAAGCCATAATAAACATAGAGGACAAAGGTTTGTGGAAGTTAGTAATCATAGCATCGGCTATCTGAAAATGATAATCTGGAGTTATAAATTTATTTGTCCAACCTACAAACTCTTTTACCTTATTGTTGATGGTAGCGGCAGATTCTACGGCTTTCATTGTAGTAGTTCCCACTATGCAGACCTTATGCTCGTTTGCCTTCGTAGAGTTGATTATTTCTGCAGCTTTTTCGTCCAATATCATTTCCTCCGAGTCCATCTTGTGCTTGGACAGATCCTCTACTTCTATTGCTCTAAAATTACCCAAACCACTATGCAAGGTAACAAAAGTTCTGTTAATGCCTTTTATTTCCATTCTCTTAAACAATTCTCTTGAAAAATGAAAACCAGCAGCAGGCGCAACTACCGCTCCCTCATTTTTGGCATATATGGTTTGATATCTGTTTTCATCGTCTTTTTTCAATTCCCTAAGCCTTAGTATATCCTCAGGCAAAGGAGTTTTGCCCAATTGTTTCAAAACGGCGTGAAACTCATCATTGCTTCCATCATATAAGAATCTTAAAGTCCTACCTCTTGAGGTGGTGTTGTCTATTACTTCGGCTGTTAGTTCGTTGTTTTCACCAAAATACAACTTATTACCTATTCTTATTTTGCGGGCAGGTTCTACCAAGATGTCCCAAAGTCTTGAATTTTCATTGATTTCTCTAAGCAAGAAAACCTCTATTTTTGCATTTGTTTTTTCCTTTATACCCATCAAACGTGCAGGAAAAACTTTTGTATCATTGAATACAAACAAGTCCTCCTCCTCAAAATAGTCCAACACATCCTTAAACAATCTGTGTTCTATTTCTCCCGTATCTCTGTGAATCACCATCAATTTGGCTTCGTCCCTATTGCGTGAAGGAAATTCTGCTACAAGTTCTTTTGGAAAATTATACTTAAACTGAGAAAGTTTCATTGCTCTAAAAATATATTTTTGTTTTACTCTACTTATTTTTTAATAATTATGCAAATAACGAATGACAATATAAAAATATTGTATAATAAAATTTAAAAAATAAGTTTACACTATGTTGGCATACATTTCAAAGAGTTTGCTTACCATTTCCGAAAATAATTATAGATTACACTCTGGATATAACAATAATTATTTCCCAATATTCCTTGAATAGTCTTTGTACAACCCTATAATAAAAATTACATCTATTTCTTTCCTTATTATTTTTTACTCAAACGCTCTATTTCTGCTCTAATTTGTTCTATTACCTCCTTATTAGCAATTTCTCCTTTTAAACTAAGGACGACAAAAACATTTCCGCTATAACACTCTTTAAAAGAGGTAAAACTTGCTTTCATTCTTTCAGTCAAAGAATAACCTCCAAAATTTGCCTTTGCTGTAATAGGTTTGATTTGAATACCTATCATTGACTTGCCAATCTCTGCCACATAATCTATATCTCCAGCATGGTCAAGTTCAGGGTCGCTTTGCTTAAAAACTATGTTTGGAAAAATTTTTGCCAAACCATCATTTACAACAGATTTCTCTCGTATATATCCATCATAAGTACGATTTATTGTCAAATTATAGATATAATCAATACAGTCCTGTTTAGTAAGTTCTCTAAAAGCAGCCTCCCATTCTGGAATAACAATCTCCATAATCTTTACATACAAACGTTCTCCCAACTCTTGTAGACTTTCTTTGGTTACTTTTGTAGGAGTCTTGCCTTCCGTATAAGCATTAGAGAAGTACCACTGTTGCCAATCTTCAAAAGAATTTGGCTGACATTCCCTAATCAAAGCCATAACCGCACCGACTTTATTTGGACGAGATAGTTGGTAAGTCTGACAAGCGTAGTTTAATACACGTTCTTTCTTACCAAAATTCATAGAGTAATTATTCATAATTATGCATTATTTGCTAGTTTTTGAAATTTATTTTTGTACTTAAAATCTATAGAATAATCAACATCCACTAATCCATTTTTTAATAAATGAGCATTTATAAACGTTCTATTATCCAAATACAAGTAACATAATAATGTATTGTTAGAGTCATATCTAACAACATCATATTTAAGAAACACCTTTTTTCCTCTGGTCTTATCTACAAGAAATTGTGTTGCTAACTCATTTACTGACGCTTTTTCCTTAACACCAAGTAGTCTAATAGTTACTCCATTATTTAATAATAACTTATTGGACGACAATACATTCTTAACAGAAAAATAATCTTCTCTTTCCTTACTATCTTTATCTATCTTTGAACCAAACTGCATTTTCTTTACATCTACCTTACTTTCCATTTTATGCGGGTCGGTAAAATAGTAAGGTAAAGTTGATATTTTTTGTTTAGTATCAAATTTGGAGGTATCCTCCTTGTATTGACACAACGAATTATTAAATAATGCAGGACGGTCAACCTTATTTTTATAGTATTCTACAAAATTCGGATTAATTTCATAGCCTATAGAATTTCTTTGAAGATTGTTGGCTGCAAGAGCAGTTGTACCGCTACCCATAAAAGGGTCAAAGATAGTTTCTCCTACAAATGAAAACATTTTTATCAACCTATGAGGTAATTCTTCTGGAAATACAGCTATATGCTCATCTTGTTTAGCGCCGACAAAATTCCAATGGGAAGAAAAATAAGTTTTCCATTCTTCTTTTGTCATTATTGAACTTTCTTTTTGCTCTGCTGTAACCATAGGAGCTTTTCCTTGCTTTTTAAAAATGAGTATAAACTCATAGTCTATTTTTAAAATACCATTTCTAGGATATGGAAAACTTCCCATTACAGCTCCACCTCCCGTAGTATTCATAGTAGTCTGTTTTTGCCATATTATTGCACCCATATAATCCATACCTATAGTTTCACAAAAACGAATAATTTCTGTCCTTATAGGAATAACTTTGTAACGTCCATAATAAACCGAACGAGCAAATTGGTCGCCTATATTTATACACAAACGACACCCATCGTGTAGTACTCTATTGCATTCAGTCCAAACAAGATTTAAATTATTTATATATTCTTCATAACTATCATGAAAACCTATCTGCCTATCGTTTCCATAATCTTTCAATTGCCAATAAGGAGGCGAGGTTATTATAAGATGAACAGAATTATCTGATATTAAAGATAAATTTCTACTATCTCCAGTAATTAGCGTATGTTTAGTATTTATTGTCATATATATTGCTCTATTCTTTAAACCTCTGTTACTCTTTTCTTAGTAACTTACGTATTTATTTTTACACAGAGGACTGGCAATGTTTTTTGTGTGTCATTATAGAAAGTATCATATCATCAGTTTCTTGCATAGCATACTTTCCTATGTTACCAAAACTCTCTATTGATTTGTCTATATCCTGCTCGGCTATACCATCGGTTTCGTCCACAACTATATTATTCAAAGCAAGTTTTACAGAATCAAAAGCAGAATTTAGCGAAGTAGCAATTTTTAAGGCACAAGAAGGTTTTGCACCATCGCAAACCATACCCGTAACGGTGTTTATCATATTGCGAATAGCAAAACATATTTGGTCAAAACTACCATTTGATAAATAGACTAAACCGCTTGCCACTCCCATAGAAGCATTGGTTACTCCACAAAGAGCGGACAATCTTCCTACCTTGCTTTTTATGTAAATGGACATAAGGTGCGAAAGCGTAAGAGCGCGTATCAATGTTTCTTTATCAGCGTTAATTTTTTGAGCATAGTAATAAACAGGCAAAGTACAAGTAATACCTTGGTTACCACTACCCGAATTGCTATAAATAGGCAAAGTTACTCCGTCCATTCTTGCGTCAGAGGCAGAGCAAGTACGAGCAATAACTTCGTTTCTAATACTTTTGTCCCAATCATTTAACAACAACCGACCTATTCCTAAACCATATTTTTCTTTTAATCCCTGTTCGCTACAAGCAGAATTAAGTTTTGCGGTATCTAATATCCAAGAGAGTTTATCCACCTCCTCTTCCATAGCATATTGATAGACTTCTTTGGCTGTTAGAGTGGAAAGTATTTTGCATTGTTCCTCACAGGCTTGGTTAACAATATGAGTTTTGTCCAAAAGTACCTCATCATTTCTATCAATAAAAACAAAATTGGTATGCGTACAGGTTATTATTGCTCTTGCCGAAGAGTTTGCTGATTTGCAAACACATTCTATGTAAAGTTTTTCCACTGTATCTTTGGGCTGTATATCTATCTTGTGAGTAGAAAGCCAAAGTTTTGCTTGGTCTAAATGTTGTTTTGCTGAGCAGAGAACCTCTAACTCTTTACAACTCTCTCCACAAACTACTCCTAAGGCTACAGATATAGGCAACCCTATCATTTGAGTACCCGGTATACCTACGCCCATAGCGTTTTTTATAATATTCTTACTCAATAAAAGTTTAACCTCCAGGGTAGGTTCATTCAACACTTCTTTTGCTTTTGCTACACACAAAGCCACCGCAACCGGCTCAGTACAACCAACAGCCACAACAATATTTTGTTGCATCAATTGTTTTATCGCTAAAAATCTATCCATGATTATGCTACTTTACTTTCATTTTGCAAAATTACAATTTTTATTTGCTCTTTAAAATTATTTGCAAGTATTTATAAAGATGATAAGCAATATACAAAACTATAAGCGGAGCAATCCTATGCTTTTTAGATTGCTCCGCTTATAGTTTTTCCAAAAGAATCAAACCTTTACTTATTTAGAAAAAAGTTTTATTTTTTCGTCCCATCTTTGTTTTTACTCGTAAAAACCAAATGTTAAAACAAAAGAAATTCATTTTTACGAAGTATCAAAGTGAGGTAATGATTTATATCAATAAAACTCCTATCTGATATAAAGATTTATGTATTTTTAAAGCGTTTCTATTGTCTTGTTTAAATGAGTAATAATAAGTAGGGGCGTATTGTTGTGATAAAGCCTTGTTTATATTATCACCCAAAGAATTTTCAAAAGAAAGATATTTATTTTCTTTAATAGCAACAGCCGTTTCATTTCTCTTTTCATTGTTTGCTACAGAGTTATCCATATCCGCAGAAGAACGTATATGGGAAATTAAAGAAGAGGCTATCGTTGTTCTAAGTTTAGGACTATTGAAAGAGATGTATCGTCTGCTGTTACTTGTATCCAAAACAACACAAGCAAACATAACAACCACAACGACTATCAATAATTTATATGTCTTATTCTCTTTACTCATAGAACTATGCAAAATTACTAATATATTTTGACAGTGGCAAGGTTTTTCTATTTTTTTTTGTGTTTGCGGTTTATAGTATCCTTTGAACTCCTAATTATATATATATCCTCATTATCTTTTTTCATCATATATTTTTCCCTTCCATAGCGTTCTATTTCTTTTATGTTTTTTTGTAGTTTAAGAGTGTTAATGCTATCCTTTTTTATCTCTCTTTCCAAATACTCTTTTTTTGCTTTAAGGTCTTTTTTTTGTTTTCTGAGTTTTAGATATGAAGGAATATTATATTGTGAGATAAACAGCACCAATACAAAAACAGCAGTGGCAATAAAATATTTGTTTTTTGCTACAATAAGTACTTTTTTTAATTTTGGGTTTATGTTTTTCATATTATTCCTTTATTAAAAATCTCTGTAAGCGTTTGATTGTTATCCAACAAATAGGCATTAAGTCCTGATTTTTCGGCTCCAAGTATGTTTTGCGAAGTATCGTCAATAAACAACGTTTCTTTTTTTTCTACTCCTGCATCTTTTACCACAAAATCAAAACTTTCTACATCCGGTTTTCTCAAACGTATTTCGTTAGAAAAATATACTTTGTCAAACATTGTAGCAAAAACATCATATCCCAAAGTCTTAAAAAATAAATACTTTACGCTCTCAATATGTATTTCATTTGTATTGGAAAAAAGGAAAATCTTCTCGTACTTATTTCTCAATGTTTTTAATAATTCAACATCCGCTTTTCTTACTCCTAATATCATAGAATTCCAAATACTATCAAGGTCTTTGTCCTCTATATTTAGATTTGTTATTTTTCTTACCTCTTTTCTAAAATCAGCAGGAGAAATAATTCCTTTTTCAAAATCATCAACTAAAGGTATCTGGGCTTGTTGAGTAAAAAACGATTGTATATCTTTGCAACCAAATTTCTTAAACTCCTCAAAAATTTTTTTGTAATCCACATCAAGAATTACTCCTCCCATATCCAAAATCAAATTCTTTATCATAATTTAAATTATTAGTATTTATAAAAATCTTCTAAAACTTTCTGGTAAAAAAGTATTTTGCAAACTTTTTTGACTAAACAAATACCTCCCATCACAAACAAAACCCAACTCATTCCAATTTACTTTATTAAGTTCAAAACACATTTCTTTTAAATCTGCTTGTTGATTTTTGGGAAATACAGCCAGAATTGAGCCATCGTAATCATTGCTTTCATGTAAGAAAAACGGCTTTTTATTTCTTGTTTTTGTGTTTACGTATATTCTTTTTTCATCTGAAAGATAATGGCTCCTACCCCATTGCCACCAATTGTTTTCGTCAAAATGCTTTATTTTGCGACTTATTAACTCTTCTTTGTATTGCAATAGGTAATCATTTTTTGTGTTGTAAATCATTTTGCGAGTCTGTCCGGTCTTATAGGTATGAGAACAAACAAAATTGCGATTACCATACTCTTTGTTTTCAAAAATTTTATCGTTGCCACTAACCGCTCCCACCTTTACAAAAAACAAATCACTAAAATAAACAGAGTAGTCCTGTTCTGTAAACAACAACTGACCATTAGAACAAATAAATTTCTTACTTGTATTGGTAGAGCGAGAAAAGTTACCTTTTTCAAAACGAAAAATAATACAGTTTGGTCTAAAATCTTTGAAAACTCTACTATCCCCCAAATCTATCATATCGGTTATTGTACCTAAGGAAAAAATATATTGATTGAGTTTGATACTTGAAGTAGATTTCAAAAAATCCCTTGGAGTTATAAAAATAAGTTCTCCATTGTCAGTCAAATGGTTTAAACACTTTTCTATAAAAAACAAATACAAATTGCTTCTTTCGTCAAAGAGGTCAGACTTTAATTTTTCTTTTGTCTTTAAAGGTATATCTCTATAACGCACATAAGGAGGATTACCTATAATGGTGTCAAATTTTTCGCTTATTAGATAATCAAAAAAATCCATATTCAAAGCACCCTCAGGACAATGATTTGCGTCTATTTCTATTCCTACGCAAGAATCAATATTGTTAAAAAACGCTCCCTCACCGCAAGAAGGTTCCAAAACCCTTCCCTTATTTCTACGTAAAGAAAGCATTTGACCAACGACCTCCAACGGAGTAAAAACCTGTCCCAACTGCTCAACATTATACATCGTAAAAAGAATATTTTATTCTTCTTTTTTAAAGTGGTTGAAACCTTGGGCTTTTATGTCCACTGTGGTATTTTGAGGAGTTACTAATTTACATCCCATACTCTCATCCGTTATATAACCTATTACACTTATATTTTGTTCGTCTTTTATTTTTTCGTAATCTTTTTGGTCAATAGTAAACAATAACTCATAGTCTTCTCCTCCATTCAAAGCAGCAGTTTCAGGCAAAATTTTAAATTCTTCTAAAGTTTTTATCGTCTGATAATCTATAGGAATTTTCTCCAAATAAATCTCACAGCCCACTTTGCTTTGCTTACATAAATGGAGGCATTCACTTGCCAAACCATCCGAAACGTCCATCATTGAAGTAGGAATAATATTTTTTTGAGCAAAAAGTTCTATTGTGCTTTTTTGAGCCTCAGGTCTTAAATGTCTTTGCAAAACATATTCGTAAGGTTTTAAATCGGGCTGAAACTCAGGGTTTGCCAAAAAAGTAGCCTTTTCTCTTTGCAAGACCAAAAGTCCGGAGTATGCAGCACCAAGATTGCCAGTTACACAAACAAGGTCGTTTTTCTTTGCTCCTGAGCGTTTTACAATTTTTTCTTTATCCACCTGTCCTATAACAGTAATAGAAATAAACATTCCGCTTTTGCTACTTGTAGTATCTCCTCCCACCAAATCAACTTTATATTTTTTGCATGCCAAACGTATGCCTTCATACAACTCTTGCAAAGCTTCCAATGAATATTTGCTACTAACAGATAAAGAGACAACTATTTGCTTCGGCTGTCCGTTCATAGCATAAATATCAGAAAAATTGCTAACACAAGCCTTATAACCAAGATGTTTTAATGGAGTATAAACCAAATCAAAATGCACACCCTCTGCCATGGCATCAGTGGAAACCAAAATTTGTTTTCCCTTTTCGTATTCCAATACAGCACAATCATCACCAACGCCCAACACCGTACTTTGATTATAAATAACATTATCTTTGTTAAGACTCTCTATTAAGCCAAACTCTCCTATTTCCGAAATTAAAGTAAGATTCTCCATGATTATGAATAAAATAATATTTGCAAAGTTACAAAAAAAATGAAATAACATATTGCAAACATAAAAACCTCAATACATCACTATAAAAAAACAAGAGGACTTAATAAATTGTCCCCTTGTTAGAGTTTTTATAAATTTTTATTGTTTTTTTTACTTTAAGAAAGCAAGCAATATACCAGCAGCAACCGCCGAGCCTATCACACCAGCAACATTAGGTCCCATAGCATGCATTAAAAGATAATTCTTTTTATCATACTCCAAGCCTACATTGTTACTTACTCTTGCGGCATCAGGCACTGCACTAACTCCAGAGTTTCCTATAAGAGGGTTGATTTTGTTGCCTTCTTTTAAGAATAGGTTCATTATCTTTGCAAACAAAACTCCAACCGTAGTTGCTATTATAAAAGAAAAAGCGCCCAAAGCAAATATACCCACACTCTTACCCGTCAAAAATGTTGTTGCCTGAGTAGAGCAACCAACTGTAAGACCTATAAGTATGGTACAAATATCTATTATCGCATTGGAAGCCGTGTTTGCTAAACGTTTGGTAACACCACTTTCTTTCAACAAATTACCAAAAAACAACATGCCCAAAAGAGGAATACCCGAAGGTACTATGGTACAAGTCAGAAGCAAACCTATTATAGGGAAAACAACTTTTTCTGTTTTGGATACTTGACGCGGAGGCTTCATTCTTATTAAACGTTCTTTTTTAGTGGTCAAAGCCCTCATAATAGGAGGTTGTATAACCGGCACAAGAGCCATATAAGAATAAGCTGAAACCGCTATAGCACCCATCAATTCAGGGGCAAGTTGAGAAGAAATAAATATAGCAGTAGGTCCGTCTGCTCCTCCAATAATACCTATAGCACCTGCCTCGTTAGGCAAAAAGCCAAGAGCCAAAGCAGCCATATAAGCACCAAAAATACCAAACTGAGCCGCCGCCCCCAAAAGCATCAACTTTGGATTGCTCAACAAAGCAGAAAAATCGGTCATAGCACCTATACCAAGGAATATCAAAGGAGGATACCAACCATTTTGAACACCATGATAAAGAATATTGAGCACAGAACCACTCTCATAAATACCTATTTTTAAGCCCGGAAAAAATGGAATATTTCCTATTAACATACCAAAACCTATAGGTATCAAAAGCATTGGTTCATATTCTTTGGTTATTGCAAGCGTTATGAAAAAGCAACCTACAAGTATCATTATAAGGTGACCTATTTCAAAATTTGCAAAAGAAGTATAGTGGAAAAACTGCACAAGTTGAGAAGAAACGAAGTCTAAAAAGCCCATTTTCTCTCCAGCAGCCGCCGTTAAACTTACAAATAATGATAACATAACTCTATCTCCTCCTCTACTCTATAGTTACCAAAACATCACCTTCCATAATAACATCACCTTTTCTCACGCCTATGGACTTGATAACTCCATCTCTATCTGCATCTATTTCATTTTCCATCTTCATTGCTTCCAAAAGCATAAGTTTTTGTTCTGCCTTTACAGTATCACCCACATTGACAAAAACGTCTAATATAGTGCCCGGCAAAGGAGATTTTATACTATTTGCACCAGAAGAAGCCGGCTTAGGGGTAACTTTCTCTGTATTTTGCGTTACTGCAGGCGAAGGAGAAGCTTGACGATTGACTAAAACAACTTTTTTAGGAGTTTGTTTTATTTCTTTGTCCACTTCTACTTGATAAGGCGTACCATTAAGTTCCAATTCTATTGTTTGCCCCTCAACACTTTTTATATCAACAGAATAATTTGTACCGTGTATTTTGAATTTATAACTTTTCATTTCTTTATCTTTGTTTTATCGTCTTTTGTAAACATTCATATTATACATCTTACTACTCCAAGGTGAGTATCTTCTATTTACCTCAGTAATGGTCAATATGGTATTTTCCTCATCATGCAGTTCCTCATTATACATATATATTGCAGCAGCAATAGCAGCAAATTCATCTCCAGTTATATATTTTTTCTTCTCCTCTACGTTAGGAACATTTACCTCAACTCCTTTATCAGAAATTACCTTATTTTTCTTCTTTGCTTGGAATTTCATAAGAGCTTTTGCAAAGCCCATAAGTATGATAGAAATAATAATAAGAGCAAAAAATACCGTACACATTGCAATCATAGTCAAGCCTAAACCGTATGGGTCATGCTCTTGTATTTGCTCTGATTTTCTTGGTATTTTGTATATTTTGTAACTTGCCTTATTGGTAGAAACGCTATCTATATTGATACTCTTAAACCCATTGGCAACATCTATGGAAAAGACATTGAAACCAGAAGGGTTAAGACCTGCTACATAAAGACGTTTGTTAATTTTATCAAAAGAAAAAGCCGTTGCCGCACCAGCAAACTTGTTTGACATTTTGACAACATTGCCTTCCATATCCAAAACTCCTATATAAGAAGAATCTCTATTGGATGCAAGAAAAACAATATTGTTATCATACAAAGCGACACTCTTTGGTTTGTAAACAAACTGCACATCATGTCTACCTATTTGTTTATCAACCAAAAAAGCATTGATTATTTCATAACCTTCTGCTGTACGGTTTAATATGGCTATGGTATTTTCTGGTGTATCTATAACCACCATCTGTTGAGTTTTGGAATCCACTGCAAAGGTCTGTGGTATCAAAGGGTCCTCAAAAGCATTGCTTTCTACCTGTTGTTGAGAGCAATGTGTTTTACCTTCCAAAGACTCTTGTTGTGCAAAGGAAACAAAGCCCAATAACACCAAACCAAATACAAGGAATACCTTTTTTATATTCTTTTTCATTGGCTTATATTTTTTTTACAATGGAATATTATCATGTTTTTTCATTGGGTTGCTATCCTTCTTAGTAGCCAAAGCCTGCAAAGCTCTAATCACACGGAAACGAGTATTTCTTGGCTCTATAACATCGTCTATATAACCATATTTTGCTGCATTATAAGGATTTAAAAACTTACTATTATACTCTTGTTCTTTTTCTGCCAAGAATTTCGCTTTTTCTTCCTCGCTCTCCATTGTTTTCAACACACTGCCATAAAGAATAGCAGTAGCTCCAGAGGCACCCATAACTGCTACTTGAGCCGTTGGCCAAGCATAATTGATATCACCTCTAAGTTGTTTGGAAGACATTACACAATGTGCTCCACCATATGATTTTCTAAGCGTTACCGTAACCTTAGGCACAGTTGCCTCGCCATAAGCAAACAAAATTTTTGCTCCGTTAGTTATAATTCCATTATATTCTTGTCCTGTTCCACAAAGGAAGCCCGGTACATCTACCAAAGTTACAATAGGAATATTAAACGCATCACAAAAACGAACAAACCTTGCTCCTTTTCTTGAAGAATTTATATCCAAAACGCCTGCCATAAATTTTGGCTGATTGGCTACTATACCCACGCTTGCTCCATTAAAACGAGCAAAACCTACTACAATATTTTGAGCATATTTTTCGTGCACCTCAAAGAAATCTCCGTTATCTACTATTGCTGTTATAACCTCTTTTACATCGTATGGTTTATTTGGGTCGTCCGGCATTATTGAGTTAAGACTATCCTCCAATCTGTCTATAGGATCGGTACAATTAACCCAAGGAGCCTCTTCCAAATTATTGGAAGGTATAAAGGAAACAAGTTTTCTTATCATCTGTATTCCCTCTTGTTCTGTCTCAGAAACAAAATGAGCCACACCACTCTTTGTTGCATGCACCATTGCACCTCCAAGATTAGCATCTGTTACATCTTCTCCTGTGACTGTTTTTACCACCTTAGGACCAGTAACAAACATATAAGAGTTTTCCTTACTCATAAGGATAAAATCCGTCAGAGCAGGTGAATAAACAGATCCTCCTGCACAAGGTCCAAAAATTGCAGAAATTTGTGGCACAACGCCAGAAGCAAGAATATTTCTTTCAAATATTTCTGCATAACCTGCAAGAGAATTAACTCCTTCTTGTATTCTTGCGCCACCCGAATCATTTAGTCCTATAACCGGGGCACCTACTTTCATAGCTTGATCCATAACCTTACAAATTTTCTTTGCAAAGGTTTCACTCAAAGAACCTCCGTAGGCTGTAAAATCTTGTGAAAATACATACACCAAACGTCCGTCAATAGTACCATAACCCGTAACAACACCATCGGTAAGAATTTCTTTCTTTTCCATTCCAAAATTGGTACAACGATGGGTTACAAACATATCAAATTCCTCAAAACTACCCTCATCCAAAAGCAAATCTATACGCTCTCTTGCTGTAAGTTTGCCCTTTGAGTGTTGGTTATCTATTCCCTTTTGCCCACCGCCAAGACGAGCCTGAGCTCTAAGGTCTAATAATTGTTTTATTTTTTCTTCAAAAGTCATTTTATTATAATTATATGTGTTTATATCTTTGTTAACTGAAATAGTTTTTACAAAAAATTATTCACAACAAAACTCTGTCAAGACACCCAACGTAGATTTTGGGTGTAAGAAGCCTATATTAAGATTTTCTGCACCTTTTCTTGCTTGTTTGTCTATCAAGCGTACTCCTTTTTGTTCAGCCTCTTTAAGTGCTTGATTGGTATCCTCCATTTTAAATGCAACATGATGTACTCCTTGTCCTTTGTTGGCAATAAATTTGGCTATTGTGCTATCCTCGCTTGTTGCCTCCAAAAGTTCTATTTTTACTTCTCCAATCTTAAAAAACGCTGTTCTTACTTTTTGGTCAGCCACCTCTTCTATGTTGTAGCATTTCAATCCCATAACGTTTTCCCAGTATTTTATAGCCTCGTCCAAATTTGCTACTGCAATACCGATGTGTTCAATTTTTGAAGGTGTCATATTTTTTTTATTTTAAAATTGTTAATATATTTTCTACTATCAAATTATTGTTTCTTAATACTATACACAATACTTTCCAATTGCATCAAATAATCTCTTTTTGCTTTATTGGGATTATATAAGAAACAATCTATCATTACAAAATTTTTATTTTTTTCGTCTCTAAAAACATAATTTAAAAAAGGACCTCCCATAAAATCACCAAACAATCGCCAAAGTCCCCTTGTTTCTATCATAACATAGTCGCCGACCTTTAGAGTATCTCTATACAAGCCCGTTCTCATCTCTGTACCCATATAAGAGTCTTTAACACTACCAGGAATAAAAGCCTTACCCAAAGAATCTCTAAGTTCTACAACCTTTGTCTCTGAAAACAAATTATCTGAAGAGTATGGTTTTTTGTAGATCATCACATTGAAACTCTCTTTTTGAGTTTCTTTTCTTATCCAAAAAAAGTTATCTGTTTTTTTTGCAAGATAAAAGGCTGCAGAAAAAGTTAAAGAAAAATCAAACGTTTTCTTTATCTGTTGAGTGAGTTCTACATTTTCATCTCGCTTGAAAGCATTGTAAATTCTTATATGTTCATTTTTGCGAAATTGATATTTTATAGTATTGGCATAAGCGTTAAGTATGGAATAAAGACTATCCATATTATCTACTCTTATTTCAAAAATAGCCTGAGGATATACAGTTTTGTTTATAGCCTGTTTTATTGTATTGTTATTTCCTGCTTGTTTATTTATTATTAGTACATTTCTATGTTTTTTAAACATATCGGAATTATAATACTGTGAGTGGGACATTTGCACCAAATCAAAATAAGGTTCTTTCTGAGGCAACCCTTCTTGAGCTTTTTCAAATATCATTCCCACCGAATCTTTGAGAGATTGAGTATAAAGTGAATCTGGTATAACAAATAACATTTCCAAAGTTTTTCCACCAGAGGAAGGTAATCCATGTGTTAGTTCATCTTCTTTTGAGGGTTTTTGTTTGCAGGCTGAAAATAATAAGACAAACAACACCCCCAATACATAGTATCTTTTCATAAAATTTAAAACATCACTTTTGTTCAACTTGCAAAATTATAAATAAAACCTTATATAACAAAACAAATCAACTTTATTTTGCTTAATTGTTAGAAAAATAATCTTATATACGTAATAGGTTAACATTTGTTATTATTGTTATTATAGTAACTCATATTAAATAGCAACACCTCTTATAAAAAACCACAAAATCTTTCTCTATATCCCCAGAAAGCATTACTTTTGCAACTATTAAAAGAGTTGTATATTACAATAATTAAAATTAAAAAAAATTATGAACACATTTTTAACACAAAAAACAAACCTCTATAGCAAAGGCTTTTCTATAGCTTTTGGTAGTTTAGGGGGGGGGGTAAAACGTTAACAATCAAACAATTAACCTCCTTAAAACATTTTAAAACCCTTCTTTTATTAACCTTCCTTTGTACAATTTCCTTTATTTCCCACGCACAAACAACATTTACTAGAGGAAATTTTACTTTCACCGTTACAGATGAAACAAATAGAACAGTTTCTGTAAAAAAATCAAACACAATTAATATCACTAGCAACTATGATATTGTTATTCCCGAAACTGTAAGTATGGTTTCTATTCCAAATACCCCTGTTTACACTGTAACAAGCATAGAAGATAATGCTTTTGAGGATGTTTATCGATTGACAAGTATAACGATTCCAAGTTCTGTAACAAGTATAGGTAGCAGTGCTTTTCATGGTTGCTATGCTTTGACAAGTATAACAATTCCTAATTCTGTAACAAGTATGGGTAACGGTGTTTTTTATAATTGTAATAGTTTGACTACTGTAAATATTCCAGGTTCTGTAACAAGTATAGGTAACAATACTTTTAATAATTGTAATAGTTTGACCAGCATAACAATACCTAATTCTGTAACAAGTATAGGAGACTATGCTTTTTATGGTTGTAATAGTTTAACAAGTATGACAATACCTAATTCTGTAACAAGTATAGGTTACGAAGCTTTTAGTAATTGCATAAATTTGACAAGTGTAACAATAGGTAACTTTGTAACAAGTATACCTTACGAAGCTTTTAGTAATTGCATAAATTTGACAAGTGTAACAATAGGTAACTCTGTAACATATATTGATGTCCGTGCTTTTCAGTATTGTAATAGTCTTACAAGTATAACAATTCCTAATTCTGTAACAAGGATTAATAAAGAAGCTTTTTACAATTGTAGAAGTTTGGCAAGTGTAACAATTGGTAATTCTGTAACAAGTATAGGTGAAAGTGTTTTTCAAGGTTGTAATAGTTTGACTAGTATAACTTTAACATCTAACACACCTCCGACACTTGATAGTGATAATATTTTTAACGATATTTTCATTGCAACATTTTACGTTCCAAATACGAGTTATCTTAGTGCAAATAAGTGGTCAACTATTTTAGTGGATTACAATGTAGTTATTCCAAATACTGTTGTTTTAAACACTGGTAACTGGAATTTTGTTGCGGGGTTAGATAATCAAGCAAGCATTTACAATAATAATACTCCTTCAAGTTTTGCATCAACTTTTACTAATACGAGTAGTTCTATAGATGACCCAACAAATGCAGATAATCCACATTGTGATATAGCAATAGCGGAGTATGATTACACAAATAATAATTGGAATAATACCTTTTTGTATGCTAATAGTCAAATGGAAGCTGGTCGCGGTTACTTTGTTTGGGCATTTAATGAAAATCATCAAGGAACCACTGTAACAGATCCAGATATCATTACTATGACAACAATAGATATAACAAACAAATATAAAACAAGCAATAAGGTTTAAACCAAACAAATTACGGACCACCTTCCACAGATGAGACAGTCAGTGCGAGATGGTTTGCTTTTGGGAATCCTTTCAATAAAAATTTAAGTAAAACGGCTATTATAAATGCCTTTAACTCAAACTCTACAACGGTACAAGGTGATGTGCTTTATACTTATATGGCTAGTTGGGATTTTTGGAATAGAGAAGCCACTGAAGTTTTGCCGGGACAGGGATTTATGGTTGCTGCGGTGGATGGACAAAACACAGTTAGTGGAACATTATATTATAATTCAACAACTAACCCTGCTCCTGCACAGCCGGAGAGTTATGGAATAAGGTTTTCTGTAAATGCTAATGGTTTTAGTGCTGATATGTTTGCAAAGCAGGAAAACAACGCTCAAGATGGTTTTGACCAAAAAGACGCATACGCTTTATTTGGAAACAATGAGGACTTGGTAGAGCCTTATTTTGTTGTTGATGGTAGGCAGATAATTCATAATCGTTATAATTCTGATAATTATACTTCTGCGGTTAATTTCCATAGTCAAAAGAGTGGAGTTGCAGAACTTTCAGTTTCTGATATTC
>CAZVEO010000033.1:0-22968 GCA_964626385.1 uncultured Bacteroidaceae bacterium | reverse complement strand
ACACTTTTTATTTGTAACTCATTGATAATCAGTAAACCGATTTTCTCATTTTTTTCGTTAGTTTTGATAGGTTTGCAGGTATTGCCAGTTTTATAAGAGCAAAGCCATTAAAAAATATCTTTGTAGAGGCTGTGCCCATATAAAACAGGCTGTGCCTGCACCCACAGTGTGTTCTATAAAGGCAAAGCCGTTACTTTTTTTTTATTCCTTTTTTACATTGTGTTAGCATTAATTTATAAAAACGCTAATTTTTATAAAGTGCATCTTAGTTTTATACCCCATTCTGGCATATTCATAGGATTTTTGGAAGCTATACGTCTGACTAATTCTACACCAAGAAAAGTTAAAATATGGTCTATCCCCACACCAACCTCCATATATGGCTGATAATTTTCTGTAAATAAGGCTTTAAAATTAATAAATTCGTTGGGTTTAAATTGTTTAATAAATTTGATATTGTCCAAAACAACTCCTCCAAAATTGAATTGAAGGAAAGTTTGTACGTATTCTTTAAATCTCATTTCTACATCTGAATATAGATTAAAGCCAAATATATTAGAAACATCTCCAACCCTATAATTAGGAGAAAAATAGGTATAATCATAACTTTCTCCAAATATTTTACCTCCTATTACTTTAACGTCTAAAGCCATAGGTCTAAAATAAAATCTATGTTGTGCTGATAGGGTGGCGTAGTGATAATAATTTTCTCCTTGATATTTTTGATAGTTATATGTATATGTGAGATTTAAAGTTGTAGGAAAATAATAAAAACGAGAGTTAAGTATATTTAGCAATAATACCTTATCCTTTGCAGGTGAAAAAGAAAAACTCATTCCACCGGCATAGTTTTCTAAGTTTTCAAAAGGTGAAAGCATTTGGGTAATATTACCTTTGTCATACAATAAGTAAGAGTGTATTTTTTCGTAACTGACAAATGGACTAATGGAAGTATTAGAGGTAAAATCTTGTAAAAAACTTAAAACGACCGTTTCTTTTCTTCCCATATAAAATCTATCCCAGTCTCCCAAAGAAAAATAAGCAATATCATAGTTGGGATAAGAAGGAATATAAGTATTGTAACTATAAGTCAAAGCAAGAGTTGAAGCAGGAAAAGAATAAACTCCTTTAGGCTTTTTTGCAAAATTATAAGCCATTCCTAAGGAATATTTTAACTTTTTATCCTCTGTACCGTATGCTATCATACCGCTAAGTCCCAAACGCTTTGAAAATTTATTATTTGTTTGCAAAGACAACCTCATACGAGTACCTTCAATTGGGTTGTGGCTAATCATATTAAGAACATTTGTAAGGCTTATGGGACCAATAGGTAAGGCTTGTGTAACCAAAAAATTGCTCAAATTCCTATTGTATAGTGATTGTTCTATGTCTTTTTGCTCATTTTGTGTTAAAGGTTGATAAGATGGCTCTCTTTGAGCAATGATAGGTACAGATAAAAGAACAAAAATATATAGTATTAATAGTTTCTTTTTTTCCATCGTAAGAAGTAAAACAATTCCACTACAAAAGTAACGCTATACGAAGCACAAGCTGCCCAAGCTGCTCCTACAATATTATATTTAGGTATAAGAATATAACATAAAACCAAAGTAACAGCCAAACCTATTATTGCTGCTCCGGTGGAAATGGTAAAATTGCCTTTGGAGGCGAAGTATTGGGTAAAGTTTGACGCACAACTCAAAAGCATAATACCCAAAGCCAACAACCTTACAATATACCCCACTTGTTCAAATCCATTTCCAAATAACAAAACCCAGAAACTATTTGGTAATAAGCATAGTATCAAAAGTGTAATAAAGGTAAATATTGCATTAGCACGAGTAAGTTTAAGGGTAAGTTGCAAACTCATTTTTTTGTCATTGGTATTGCTCAATTTAGAATATTGTACAACAGCTAACGAGGTGCCAAACAACATAACAGCCTCTCCGACTGAGCAAGCGTTGGAATAGATACCTACCAAGCTTTCCGAGCAGTATTTTGATAAGAAAATAAACGCTACTCTATAATTATATGTTTGTGCTATGCTACCTAATTGCTTAATAAAACCAAGAGAAAAAAGAAGTTTGAAATTTTTTATCAATTGTTTTATAGAAGGAATTTTGAGTTTAGAATATTCTTTTCTCAAAGCAATAAAACCATATAAAAATCCAAAAAAATGAGCCACCAACACGGAATAAACATATTGCATAACATTGTCAAACTTGCCTAAAACAAAAAGTGTTCCCATTATAAAAATGTTGGTGAGACAGATAACAAGTTTTACTCCATTGGCAACAATCACCCTTTCTTTTCCCATAAGAGTATAATAGTTGATTTCGCTCAATGCACCAAAAAAAGCTATCAAAATTATTATCTTAGGTTCCCATCCTACAAACAAAGTTATTGTTATACTACATATAACAATCCATATCAGTGACGGAAAAAAGAGGGTAGAAAACTTCTTTCTTGGAGTTAAATATATTAATGTTGAGTTACCTATAAGAGTAAGTACAAGCATAGACACATATACATTAAACGATATTATGGCTTGCTCTCCTTTGCCAGCCGTTCCCAAAGCATGAGATACGACTATCAAAATAATGAAATTTATGGCTGCAAATGTAAATTTAGTAAATAGTGTATTAAAAATATTTTTCAACATTAAACCTCCCTCTCATTTTTTTGCAAAGTTAATAATTTGGCAAGAAATTGCAAAATTTTGTTATTTCATAACTTTATTCATTAAAAAAAGTACTAACTTTGCAACTTCAACTTATAAAAGTTTAAGGAGTAGAATGGGAACAATTATTATTTATGGTGTTATTGCTTTGACAATAGCGGGCATTATTCTCTCGCTAGTGTTGTATCTTGTTGCACAAAAATTCAAAGTTGTAGAAGACCCTCGTATTGACCAAGTTACAGAAAAACTACCTGGAGCCAATTGTGGTGGATGTGGTTTTGCTGGTTGTAGATCTTTGGCTGAGGCAATTGTAAAATCGGGCAATTTGGACGGAAAATTTTGTCCTGTCGGTGGTTCTGCAGTTATGAGTCAAGTTGCGGATATTATGGGCTTGCAAGCCTCAGAAAGTGAGCCTATGATAGCAGTAGTAAGATGTAATGGAGGCAAATGTAATACTCACAAAAAAGTAGAATACAATGGAGCAATGGATTGTGTAGTTGCCAATCAAAACTTTGCAGGAGAAGGAGGCTGTTCTTTTGGTTGTTTGGGGCTTGGCAATTGTGCAAAGGCTTGTAAGTTTGATGCTCTTTTCATTAATGAAAAAACAGGTTTGCCAGAGGTCAGTGAGGATAAATGTGTTGCCTGTGGTGCCTGCGTAAAGGCTTGCCCAAGAGGAGTGATAGAATTAAGGAAAAAAGGACCTAAAAATCGTAGAGTTTTTGTTTATTGTATCAATAAGGAAAAAGGTGCGGTGGCAAAAAAGAATTGCGATGTGGCTTGCATAGGTTGTGGTAAGTGTGAAAAAGTATGTCCTTTTGGTGCTATAACAATAGAAAATAATCTTTCTTATATAGATTTTAATAAATGCAAAATGTGTCGCAAGTGCGTTGAAGCCTGTCCTACGGGAGCCATACATGCTGTAAATTTCCCTGTAGCAAAACCAAAGGTAGAACCTTCGGCTACTACACAAGAACAAAAAACAGAAACTCCTAAGACACAAGAAAATACAAATAACAATACTCAACAAGAAAGGAGCATAGAGAATGAAAACATTTAATAAAGGTGGAGTTCATCCTGAGGAAAATAAACTTGCTTCTAATAACAAAATAGAAATATTTCCTCTAACAAAGAAAGCAGTAGTTTTTGTTTCACAACATCTTGGTGCTCCTGCTACTTGTTTGGTAAAGAAAGGCGATAAAGTAAAAGTTGGCACCAAAATAGCCGAGGCTTCAGCCTTTATTTGTGCCAACACTCATTCACCTTATTCTGGCACGGTTACTAAGGTGGATATGGCTACAGATTTCAATGGCTTTAAAAAGCCTGCTGTATATATAGATGTAGAGGGAGATGAGTGGGAGGAAGGCATAGATACCTCCAACGAAATTAAAAGAGAAATAACACTTGAGGCTAAGGATATTGTGCAGAGAATGAAAGACTGTGGTGTTGTTGGTCTTGGAGGAGCGGCCTTTCCTACCAATGTAAAATATATGGTACCTGAAGGCAAAAAGGCTGAGTTTCTCATAATTAATGGAGTAGAATGTGAGCCTTATTTAACCTCTGATAATAGAATAATGGTAGAAAATACCGAAGAAATCTTCATAGGAATAGAAATAATGAAGAAGGCTTTGGGTATAAATACTGCACTTATAGGAATAGAGAATAACAAGCCAGAGGCAATAAGTATGATGTCCGAAATGGCAAAAAAATACAATGGTACAAGTGTTGTACCTTTGCAATTGAAATATCCGCAGGGAGCAGAGAAACAATTGATAAATGCTCTTACGGGAAGAGAAGTGCCAAGTGGAAAGTTGCCTATAGAGGTTGGTTGTGTGGTTGATAATGTGGGTACTGCTTTGGCTATCTATTATGCTGTGCAGAAAAATCGTCCTTTGATAGATAACGTACTTACTTTTACGGGTAAGAGCGTTAAAGCAGAAAATCAAAAAAATCTTTTGGTTAGGGTAGGAACACCTTTGCAAGAAATAATAGATTATTGCGGAGGATTACCTGAGGATACGGGAAAACTTATAAGCGGAGGCCCTATGATGGGCAAGGCTATTATGGATACTTCGGCACCTACGGTAAAAACAACTTCCAGTATTCTTGTAATGAATAATAAAGAGGCAAAACGCTCAGAGGCCACACCTTGTATACGTTGCGGAAAATGTGTTGAGGCTTGTCCTATGGGTCTAGAGCCGGTATTACTTTCCATACTTTGCTCTCAAGATAAGTGGGAAGAGGCAGAGAAAGAATGTGTTATGGATTGTATAGAGTGTGGCTGTTGCCTATTTACCTGTCCTGCCAATCGTCCTTTGCTAGACTTGATAAGAGTAGGTAAGTTTAGAGTAGGAGCTTTGCGTAGAGCAAGAGCACAGAAATAAAATTTAGAATAGTTTTAGAGTAATTTAGATTATAAAAATACAAAAACATGTCAATATTTAGTATATCAGGTTCACCTCATGTTCATAGCACCATGTCAACTAAAAAGATAATGTGGGGTGTGATTATTGCGATGCTGCCGGCCTTACTTGTCAGTATATACTTTTTTGGTATAGACGCTTTGGTTTTGACATTGGTCAGTGTGGCATCCTGTCTTTTCTTTGAATGGGTTATACAAAAATACATATTAAAAGGCAACCTTTCAACTATAAGCGATGGTTCTGCAGTGATAACAGGTATGTTGCTTGCCTTTAACGTGCCTTCTTCTTTACCTTTATGGCTTATAATTCTTGGTTCTCTTGTTGCTATAGGAGTTGGCAAGATGACTTTTGGCGGTTTGGGAAAGAATCCCTTTAACCCTGCTCTTGTAGGTAGAGTCTTCTTGTTCCTTTCTTTTCCTACTGATATGGCAATGAGTGCTTGGCCAAAGCCTTCTCCTTTGTTTGGCTCGGGTATAGCGGACACCATTACAGGACCTACAACTCTAAGCCTTATCAAACAAGGAGGAGAATTGCCCACGGTTATGGATATGCTTGTAGGTAATGTAGGAGGTTCTTTTGGAGAAATATCAGCAATAGCAATACTTATAGGTGGTATTTATATGTTATGCAGAAAGATTATTTCTTGGCATATTCCAGTATCATTTTTGGGTTCAGCGTTTATATTTGCTTTGATTCTTCATCTTGTAAACCCTACAGAATATGTTGCTCCTATATATCATTTGCTTGCCGGAGGTATGATGCTTGGAGCAGTGTTTATGGCAACAGATATGGTAACCTCGCCTATAACACATAAGGGGCAAATCATTTTTGGTTGTGGTTGTGGTATTCTTACAATTATCTTCCGTTGTTTTGGACCTATGCCAGAAGGAGTTTCTTTTGCTATTCTTATTATGAATGGTGTTACTCCTTTGATAAATAAATTTGTTAAAACAGATAAGTTTGGATATAAAAAATAGGGAGGAAATATGGCAAAGTTAGAATCTTCAATGAGAAATATGGTTGTTTGTTTGGCTTTGGTTACATTGCTTGCTTCGGCATTGCTTTGTGGAACATATGCTATAACAAAAAAACCAATAGATACAGCAATAAAGAATGATAAGGAAAATGCTATAAAAAACGTTCTTCCCGATAAGAAAGCCAAATTAGGAGAGGCAACAAAGATAGAATTGAAGGGCTACAAGGATGCTTTTGTCATTTATCCTGCTACTATAGGAGGAGAGTTAGTAGGTGCTGCTGTAGAGACTTATGACAATAACGGCTATGGTGGAAAAATCAAAATAATGGTAGGTTTGACAAAAGATGGCACTGTTTTCGATTATTCCATATTAGAAACAGCGGAAACACCGGGTTTAGGCTTAAAAGCAGAAGAGTGGTTTAGGACAAAAGGAGATATAAGAGGAAAAAATCCTACAACAACAAAATTTATTGTTAAAAAAGATGGAGGAGATATAGATGCTATAACGGCCTCAACTATCACCTCAAGGGCTTTCCTTACTGCTGTGCAGAAAGCATATGAATCATTTATGAAATATCAAAATAAATAGGAGATACCATTATGAAAGGAATGAAGATAATACTTAACGGAATAATAAAAGAGAATCCTGTTTTTTGTTTGTTGCTTGGTATGTGTTCCACTCTTGCAACAACAACTTCGGCTATAAATGGTTTGGGTATGGGAGTTTGTACCATGTTTGTATTAATGTGCTCCAACGTGGTTATTTCTCTTATAAAGAATGTAGTACCCGATAAGGTGCGTATTCCTGCCTTTATAGTTGTGATAGCAACCTTTGTTACTATACTCCAACTTCTTTTGCAAGCCTATGTTCCAGCACTGAATAAGAGCCTTGGAATATTTATACCTTTGATTGTTGTCAATTGCGTTATTTTGGGAAGAGCAGAAAGTTTTGCAAGCAGAAACAATGCTTTTGATTCTTTGCTTGATGGTATAGGTATAGGTTTAGGTTTTACTCTTGCACTTACCATTTTGGGAATAGTGAGAGAGGTTTTGGGAGCAGGTTCCATATTTGGAGTAAAATTTATAGGTGATAGCGATGGAATCCTTTTGTTTATACTTCCTCCGGGTGCCTTTATTGTGCTTGGCTATTTGATAGCAATAGTCAATAAACTTAGGAGCAGATACGAAAAATAAGAAACTTTTTCATGTTCAAAAATTTATATTATTAGAGAGTGTAATTAAAATACACTCTCTTTTTTTTATAAAATATTTTGCTCTTTTTCAACTAATGCTAACTTATAATAATCTATTGGTAATTTATCAATAATAAACAGCTATATATTCTTAAAAAAAAAGACTAAGCCTACAAAAAATGTCTTTTTTCTTGGTTGGTTTTAAAATATTTTATACCTTTGTGGCAATGTAAAACTTAATATTTATTTAAAATAAATTCAATTATGAAAAAGAATTATTATTTGTTGATTTTCTTCATCTTATTATTTGCGATCACTGTAAGTTATGCGCAAATGCAAGGAATCAACACAAGTTCAGAAAGGTTAACCCAAAGTATTGAAACTTTAGGAGAGTTTGTAAAAGTAGAAAACATAGATGATAGGTCTATACTTACATTATCAAGAGATATAAACTCTAATTATAGTACTTTTATTAAGACAAAAAAGGATACTAACTATATTGAAATAGGTCATCCAATCAATGTCAACTTCGAAATTTATGATTTTAAAATCTTTAATGATTCTGTATATTTTTGTGGAAGATTTGGTGGTATTGGTTTTATTGCTTGGATAAGATTAGAATATATTTTTAACTCCGGGATATTCTATTATAGCTTACTAAATCCAATTACTGTTGTCTATAATTTGGAAGTATTTAAGACTTCTAATAATGGGGCACCAAAAGTAGTGGCTTTAGGATACAATACAAATAATCAAATGTATAGTTTTATAGATTATAACGTATGGAGTAATACAAGTACGTATGATGTTTATAATACTTCTTTTAAGCTTCAAAATCTTACTCAGACAGATAAATATATAGCAGTAGTTTCTTCTTTACCTTTTACTCCTTATATGGATTTCGGAATAACTGTGCATGATAAAACAAATATTCCTAATCGTAGAAATAGAATGTTTAGATTTGATAACAATGGCATAGCAACAGGAGATATATTTGGAAGATTGCCGGAGGCAAACGAGCCAAGTTATCTTATAGAATGGATAGAAAAAAGTCCTAATGTAATGGTTGCCACATGTATAGACCAAGTAAAATCTCCTCATTTTGGTTCAAGTTCTTATCCTATAGCATTGTTTAATATAAATTTAGATAGCCTTTCTTTGTACTCAACGCAAGTAATTCCAAATTGTGGTAAACCATATGTAAAAGATATGGCGTATATGCCTTATGATAGTACAATGCACCTTATAGTAAATGGGCAATTTGGAAATACTTTTTCAACTGTACCATCAAATGATTGGGCGTACACAGACTTTATACATAAGATAGAGGTCTGGAATACTAGTAATTACAATTCAGAAATGCTACTACCAAGTGGTAATACAAACAGAGAAGATGTCTTAAATAGTATTACAAAATACGATAGATGTTTTTATATTGTTGGCGGCAGATGGTCAACTAATAATGAATTGTATTGGTTTGATAGAAAAAGTGATGTTTTGGGATGGTATTGTTATAAAAAATACACAACAATAGTTAGATTTGACAATACGCAACAAATAGGGGGTGTAATGTATACTCCTACTACGCGGGCCAAAAACGTTTCCTTATCTACTATTTCTTCATACTCAGATATGTATATAAAAATTTGCTCCGATTAGTATTAATAATTATAAATATTTTAAAATAATATAAAGATATGAAAAAGATTATTTTTTTATGTGCAATGTTATGCACAATATTGAGTGTAAAATCACAATGTTTTCTATCTGTTTATTGTGATGAGGATAGTGTAAATATGCGACAATATGAGGATAGATATTTATTTAACTATTGTCGCAGAGAAGGAATAAATTTAGATGTTATTGGATATAATTATGACAATAGCGGTCTTATGGAAGAGGTGTGTGCCACCAATAATGGTACTATGCCCCCTATAAGAGTAAATATGCGACCGTATAATATTATGACTGATTTTGCTCAACCATATATAGTAGATACCCCCATAACTATTGCTGGTGTATCTGGCTATGTATTTCATTTTTTTGACAATACAATGACTGAAGCGTATAATTGTTATAGATGGTATTTTGAGATATGGGACTCTACTTTTACCAATATACTACGTTCTGTGGATGTTACAGGCACATTAAAAAGGTATCAACTAGAAACTCCACGTTATACAGAAGCATTTTTTGATGAACCTCTAACTATATCAGGCAAATTTTATGTGGTATATCACACTCCAGACACATTAAGAGCAGAATGTCCTTTTAATTCATCGTCTGGTATTAGTGTCGGAGTTGAGGGTGTTGTAATAGGTACAACCTTATGTTCGCCGTGCACTGAGTTGTATCCATTGGCAACCGACTTTGATTATGGTAAAATTGATAACACTCCAAGAATATGGAGAAATTTAGGTAGTGAATCTCTACCTGGTGGTCAAAATCTATTAGGTGATACTATTACTATGTTGTATTTATTTCCTATTCTTGCAGATACAACAAGTGGTAGTGATACTATTGTTTCTAATTTAGAAAATATAAATAATTTAGAATCTGTTAGAGTTTTTCCAAATCCTACGGAAAATGAAGTAAATATAAATAGTGGTTATAGAATAGAGAGAATATTTTTATACGATGAGAGTGGCAAACTTTTACAAGAAAAAGAAGTAAAAGCCTATAATTACAAAATAGATTTGCATTACTACCCTCAAGGCTCCTATCTACTTAAAGTCCAAACCTCCCAAAACCAAACCACCCTCAAAATAATAAGACAATAAATTGAGAATTATATTGTTGTGAGTTATTGTAGGTTGTTATAGGTTAGCATAAGTTGTTATGGGTTAGCATAGACGCAAAGCGTATGATAGATTATTTTTAACGGCTCTACCCTTATAAAACAGGCTGTGCCTGTGACCTTATAAGTCACCCTATAGGTGTGGGTGTAGAGTAAGTTCTTTGCCGTTCCATTTGGCATAGCAAACCTCTTTTAGCCAAGTGCCTGTGTTGATATACCAAGAATTTTCTCCAACTTGTTCTTTCTGAATTATATGTCTATGTCCAAAAATAAAATAATTAATGTCTTTTGTTTTTAGATATTGTTTGCAGAATTTGTAAATGCTTTCTTGTTTGCCCAAACTTTTTAAATCTGTTTTAGAATGAGAATGTCTACTTGTTTTACTCCAAAGTTTTGCTAGCCAAAGTCCAAAACTCGAAGGCAGAGTAGAAAAAATAGCAATACATATGGGATTTGCAAAAACAAAGTTACGAACAAAAAGATAGGTATATTCCTTTTTGTCAAGTCTATCACCGTGTCCAAGCAAAAAAGTTTTGTTATCAAAAACAAACTCTTTGATTTTTTCTCTATGCAAAGTTATGTTCATTTCCTTTGTAAAATAATCTCTCTGCCACAAATCGTGATTACCACAAAAAAAATCAATCTTTATACCCTTATCTGTCATTTTTGCCAATTGTCCAAAAAATCTAACAAAACCTTTGGGTATCACTTTCTTATACTCAAACCAAAAATCAAATATATCGCCCAAAAGAAAAATTTGTAAGGCATCTTCTTCTATACTTTGCAAAAATTCCACTGCTTTTTTCTCCCTCTCTTTAGAAGAATCCTCGCCATCTACCCCCAAATGTAAATCAGAAATAAAATATATATTTTTTCTTTCTTGCATGGTAACTATTTTGCAATTTGATTGCTCTGTCTGTAATTATTTAAGAAAGTTTTTATTTTCAAAGTATTCGGGTTGTTTGGCAAAGTATTTTCCAAACCTGAGAGTACTTGACTATAAATTGCTTCGTCTTTTTCTATAGAAAAAATAGGCTGTCCCAATAATTCTGTATAAAGAGCAATGATGGTAGAAAGTTCTCCTACATTGTCTTTAATATATTGAGTTAAAAAATGTTTTTCTTTTTCAAAGGCTTGTTTTGAACGCAAAGAATACTCTCTAAAAAGAAATCGCTTCTCATCGCCAGAGGCTTGATTATATTGTTTTTGAAATGCAATGAAATCTTCATTAAACTTTATCCTCCTTTGAGCCAAGAGTTGTAGATTTTCACTGTCTTTTGAGCCTTTTATTTTATAGTTAGAAGCAAAATTTTCATACTCACCTTCTATTATTATCTTATCTTTTTTGTTTGGATTTATAGTAATATAGTTATTCCCATCTACTTGAAGAATAAAAAGTGATTTCTCTTTCAAAATCTCTTTTTTTGAGAACTTTCCTTTGGAAGACAAAAAAATAGTATCTACAAGAGTAGGTGTATCTCCTTTCAAATCCATTAGAACCAAAAATTTGTTTTCACCTCCTTTTAATCTACCCTTTATTGTGTAGGTATCTTTATTGTCGCAAGTAAAAAATACCACAATAATTATTGCCAAAACCAAAAAGACTAATGAAAACCCAACTGCTTTTTCCGTTTTACTCATAATATTTGTTTTTTACAAAATTCTTTCATTAGTATCAAATCTGTCAAAACCATAGCACACATAGCCTCTACTACTACAGGCAAACGAAAAATATGTGCTTTATCGTGCCTACCTCCAAAAACTTTATTTTCAACGTTACCTTTAATATCTATAAGTTTTATACTTTTTTCTAATGTATGCACGGGATGAAAACCAACATGAAACACTACATCATTACCATTGCTTATTCCTGCATTTATGCCACCACAATGATTTGTAAGTGTTTTAAAATATGGAGCATTTTCCTTATTGTCATCTGTCCAATTGTCCAAGTCTTCGCTACCCGACAAAAAAGCTCTTTTCTCGCCATCGCCAATTTCAAAACTTATAGCAGAAGGTATAGACATCATTGCAAAAGCAAGTTTACTCTGTAATTTATAAAAAATCGGCTCACCTACTCCTAAAATCATATTTTTTACTCTACATACTATTTTTCCTCCTATGGTATCGCCCTGTTGCAAAAGTTCTTTTTTTCCCGTACTTTCAACCTCTGCTGCTATAGAAATATTATATTTTTTTAAAAACATTTTGCACAACGCACCTGCAACTACCATTGGCAAAGTTATTCTCCCCGAAGCATCATCTCGGAATTGTATATCTAAGCAAGAATATTTTTTGTAATAAACATAATCTGCATGAGAGGGTCTAAACTTACCTCTTGCCTCATTATAAGATTGCGTGTTTATATTCTTATTCTCTATGTAAAAATCAAAATTCTCACAAATAATTTCTCCATCTTTCATAGGCGCTGAAAATCTTACTTCATCTTTTTCTTGTCTCGGAGTGCCGTATATCAGTGGTCGTCTTCTGTCTATTTCGTTTTTAAGAAAATTTTCCTCAAAAGCCACTCCCTTAGGAAACCCTCTTAAACTTCCTCCTATGTGTTTTTGATGTGAGCCTCCAAATATGGAGAATTTTAATATTGTACCTATTTCGTTAGAAGAAAACATTTGCTATTACATTTATCTACTTTCCAAAGAAATGCTCTTTAAGATAGCTTTCATATTTTTGTGAAAAATCTTCATTCATTTGCTTTGGATAACGTACTTGAGTAAATACTTGGGCCAAATTGTCCAATTCATTTTCCTTTACGAAATCTTTGTTTGCAGGGTTGGTTTCTATGTCCTCATACATTGCCTTTATATTAGCAGGGGTATAATCCTTATACTGCTCATAATGAACAACAGAGGCAAGAGATAAACGCTCTGTCATAGGAGGTACTTGCTTCGGATAGCCAATTGTAAGACAAGTAACAGGCACAACACCATCTGGTAATTCCAAAGCCTCTGCAATTTCCTTAACCATATAATTTACCGTTCCCAAATAGCAAACACCCAAACATTTTTCTTCTGCTGCTTGTGCCATTGCTTGAGTGCAAATAGTGGCATCTATTGTTGCTACATTAAAGAAAAGAAAATTATTCAAACTCTTTGGAGCATTATTTATTTCACACCACTTGTTAAAACGATTAACATCCACGCATACAGTCAAAACAACAGCACTTTCCTCCACCATAGGTTGATTAAAATGCAATGGAGCAAGTTTGCTTTTTCCCTCTTTGCTTTGAGTAACTATGATGCTATATAACTGCATATTGCCACAATTAGAAGCTCTTTGACCGCAGGACAAAATATAATTAAGTGTTTTTTCACTAATAGGCTCTGAAGTATATTGCCTTATCGTTCTTCTTTCTATAGGTTTCATTTATTTTTATATTTTTTAGATATCCAATCCATTTATATAAGGGTTGTTTGCTGCTTCATAATCTATATCTGTTTGATGACCATGTCCGCAATAAACTATCGTGTCAGGTGGTAAAGAAAACAAATTTTTTCTAATATTGTTTATCAATAAATCTAAATTTCCACCTATAAGGTCGGTTCTTCCAATAGATTCAAAAAATAAAGCATCACCAACAAAGACTGCATTTTCTTCTTTGTAATAATAAGCAATACTACCGGGTGCATGGCCAGAAACATCTAATATTTTGAAACTCAAACCTCCAAATTCTATTGTTGAATTATATTCCAAATAATGTTTTTTTACCTCACCTATATTTGTTGAAGCAAAGCCCATTGCATCAGAAGACAAAGCCATACCTTCCATTATCTTTTCACCGTCTCTATGCAAATATAAAGGTACTGAGTATTTTTTACACAAAGCCTCTACTCCAGCAAAATGGTCTATATGAGGGTGCGTCAATAATATGCCCTTAACAGAAAGATTATTATATTCTACAAATTCTGCCAATTCAAAAGTTTCCGACTCTGATTTATTGCCTGCATCTATTATCACACAATCTTTTTCTTTATCAAAAACTACGTATGTGTTTTCAGCAAAGTGATTAAAAACAAAAGTCTTTATCATATAAATTTTTACTCTTTTTCTTTTTTGCAAAGGTACTCAAAAAAAAGGTAAGGCAAATTATTTTTCTACTTAAAGTTGATAAAATATGTTTCTATTTTTGTACTACTCGGCTTGGGTTTATAAGCGTAGGGAATTTGTATTGCATATTGCCTTTCAAATCCAAAGCAAAGACTTCACCCGAAGAAGTAAAGTTCTTGGCATCGCTTATATATATATTATTGTCTATTATAGTAATATGATAAGGCATAACCATACCCTCCAAAGTTTGTTGTTTAAGCAATTGAGCGGAAGCAGTCAAACTGTTTATATCAAGGTAGGATAGATTAAAGTCCTTATTTGTCTTTGGATCGGCATAGGGAGAGGTATAGAAAAAGTACATCCTATCTTCCCAAAAATCAAAATCAGCAATATTCAAATTTATTTCATTTTCTTTTTCTTCATTGCTTATTACTGTCAATGTAGGCGTTACCATATAGTTGCCAGTGGAAAGAACATAGATTTTATTTTTGTGTGCTTTAAGAGTTTGGGGGTTTTCGGCTACTTCAATTTTCTTTTCAAAGGTAAATGTATTTACATCAATAACCGATACTGTTTTGTCATAATTAGGCCAGTCCATTCCTCCCGAATTGGCTACATAAATTTTATTATTTGCCACAGCAATACCTTCAGGATAACGTCCTTGTGTAGAACAAACAGCCTCTATTGTATGAGTATTTTTTGATATTTTTACCACATTAGCATCCCAGCAAGAAACATAAACAAAACCATCATAATAGGTTAAGCGTCTTGGTTTTCTATTGTTGCCAGCCTCATCCGTTATTTCTATTCTTGCTATTCTGCTACCCGTGTTTTTGTCCAAAACCCAAACACAAGCACTTTCCGTTACTGCAATATACAACTCTTCACCAACTTTTATCATATCATTGGCGTTTTTTCCCAAACCTTCTTTAAAATAGTCCACTATTGAAGAGCTATCCGTAATATTGTAATAGGAAAGAGCCGAATTGTTATCTGCTCCAGTACCCTCACAAAGCACATATAAGCCTTTATCATTGTTGTTATAAGGTGGTTTTACTTCTTCGCTTTTTTCATCCTTAAAACAAGAGGTGAAACAAAGTAACAATGATGCTAAAATAATAATGAATCTTGTTTTTTTCATATACTCAAAGTTATTTTTAATTGATAATTTCTTCCCATCATAGGATAGGAACGTATTACTTCGTATTGTTTATTAAAAATATTATTTATAGCAAAAGTAAATTTATAATTACATTCCTTTGTCAAATAAGAGTAATTTATGTTTGCTGAATGGTCAGCATAGTGTGGCAAAAGATTAAAAGATATATTTTCGGGTAATGAATAACGATTGTCAACCAACATACAATTATATCCAAAGGTAAAATTCTTATAATTCATATCCATAATTATACTATATATTTGCTCTGGACTATAGGGTAAAAGGTCGTTGTAGGTAAGAGAAGTTTCTTCATTATCTATGGCACGAGAAAAAGAATAATTTAATTTGCCTTCTATAAGAAAATCATATATTTTTGTACTTGCACCTACTTTTATATCACAACCATAAATTTTAACTTTGCCATAATTGACCATAGACCAAAGATAAATATTTTTAGGAATGGCAACTATTTTATTGCTTACATCATTGTAATATAAACTTGCTTCTATTGAAAAGTCAAACTCCTTAAATTCTTTTGCAAAAGAATTAGTAAAAGATAATTGTTGAGTATTCTCGGGTTGTAGGTCCTTTGAACCAAATCTCCTATAATACATTTCGTTAAAAGTAGGCATACGAAAAATATTTTTGTAGTATAGCGAGGAGAAAAAATTATCGTTTTGAAATTTCAAACATATAAAAGGTGAAAAATGATGAGTAGCATTGTTGTCATTTGAGTATTTATCATAATAAAAAGAATGAAAAATATTAGTTGTGAAATATAAATCTTTAGCAAAATTCCAATCTAAAACCAAAGCTGTAAGAGAAGAAATTCTTTCTGGTTCAGCATCCATTTGAGTTGTTGCTTTCAGTTTGTTATAATACAAATCATTTGTTAGAGTAAAGAAAAGATTTTCTCTCGGTTGGAAACTTATTGCATTATTGTCATACAAAAGCAATAATTTATAAATATCATATTCTCCTTGTAGTCCATTTGAAAGCAAAGGATTTATATATTCGGTATAATTCCAATCTATTTTAAAATTGTTTTTATAGGTAAAAAGCCCGCTAAGAAAAGAGGTGTAGGTGGCTTGTAAAAACAAATTCTTGTTATACAATTCTTCTTTGCTATTCATATAGTATAAGGTAACCGCCGAAGGAAGTTTTCTGTCCGAATAATAAGCAAAGGCTTTTACTTTTAGTGAATTACTTCTGTTTATATCCCAAAACCAATTGATTTCTGTGTGAGTAGAGAATATTTCGTTGTTTTCTCTTTTTAACTTCTCTGTTCTTTGATTGTCTTGCAAACCATAATGAAGCACAAAGGGGTAATTTCCTTTTGAGTTTGTAACATCAAAATAAGTTGTGATTATGTTGTGATTATTTATTTTTTTAGCAAAAAATATATTCTCCACAAAAGTAGAAAAACTCCCATAAGAAAAGCCTATTTCTGCACGGCTATCCTTGTTATTAAGATTAGGTTTTTCTGTCTGTATATTTATTGTTGAGGCAGAGGCTAAAGAGCTTGCTGTTGGAAGCATGGGAGTAAATTGTCCATTAGCTAAGGACAAAGAACCTACATTGACAAGAGAATATTTGCCCAAATCAACTTGACCGCTTTGATTGTCAAAAATATTTACTCCATCATAGAGAATGGCTGTATGATTGGAAGAAAGTCCCCTAACACTTACTGTTTTAACTCCACCCAAACCACCGTAATCTTTAACAATAACCCCACTCAAAAATTTTGCTACTTCTCCTACTGAATGTGTACCTATATTTTGCAATTCTCTTTTTTGCAATGCATCTCCAACAGGAGTATTTTCCAATAGATTTATTCGCTTTGCACTTACCACAACACTATCCAAAACTTTTAATTTTATAGAGTCTTGTGCTAACAAAGAAATATCAACAAAAAGCAATAATATTACTATTGCAAAATATTTCATCTATAAAGTATTATGTTTGTTATATTTTTTGCAAAGATAAGGTAAAAAGTTTACATAATAAAAATCTTGCGTCTTATCTATTAGACGCAAGACAAAAAACAATAACCTTTTTCAATTAGCCTTAAACAACTACTGCAATAATGAAAAAAACTATCTTCTATTTAATCAAAAAAGTATAACTATCGTAATTTTTCAAAGCGGCACCTGTACCTCTCGCTACGGCACGCAATGGGTCTTCAGCAACATGTACAGCAAGCCTTGTTTTGTTAGATATTCTTTGGTCAAGTCCTCTTAATAAAGAGCCACCTCCTGCAAGATAAATACCTTTATGGAAAATATCGCTTGCCAATTCTGGCGGTGTCATAGCTAAAGCGTCCAGGACAGCACTTTCTACCTTTGCTATACTTTTATCCAAAGCATGTGCTATTTCCTTGTAATTGACATATATTTCTTTAGGTATTCCTGTCAAAACATCTCGACCCTGAACAGCATAGTCCTCTGGTGGTTCTGAAAGCTCTGTTATGGCGCTACCGCAGGATATTTTTATTTTTTCTGCCATACGCTCACCTATGTATATATTATGTTGCTTACGCATATATTCCATAATATCTCTGTTAAATTCATCACCTGCTATTCTTATACTCTTGTTGCAAACAATACCCCCCAAGGCTATAACCGCAATTTCAGAAGTACCTCCACCTATATCTATAATCATATTGCCCTCAGGTTCCAATACATCTATACCTATTCCTATAGCAGCGGCCATAGGCTCATGTATCAAACGCACATCCTTAGCACCCGCTTGTTCGGCAGCATCTCTTACGGCACGCTCCTCAACATTAGTAATACCCGAAGGAATACAAATAACCATCTTCAAAGCAGGAGGAATCAAACTATGCCTTGCCGGTATCATTTTTATAAGTTCCTTTATCATAGCGTTAGCCATATCAAAATCTGCTATAACTCCGTCACGTAAAGGTCTTATTGTCTTTATATTATCGTGGGTTTTACCGTCCATTCGCATAGCCCTATGACCCACAGCTATAATTTTGTTGGTGGTATTGTCTAAGGCTACAATGGAAGGTTGGTCAACAACAACTTTATCATTGCACATTATTACAGAGTTAGCTGTCCCTAAGTCTATAGCCACCTCCCTTGTTAAAAACGAAAAGAATCCCATATTTCTTTCTTATATATATTTACTTTAAATAGACTTATATTACGAAAAAATAAATGTTTTGTTACAGTGTTTGTTAAAAAATTAGTGTTTAAAGTGCCTAAAACCAGTCATAGCCATAGCCATATTATGAGCTTCGCAATAATCAACACTATCCTTATCTCTTATAGAGCCCCCAGGCTGAATGATTACTTGTATACCCTCTTTGTATGCTATATCTACACAATCATTAAAAGGGAAAAAAGCATCCGAAGCCAAAACTGCTCCATTTAAATCAAAGCCAAAACTTTTCGCTTTTTCTATTGCATGTTTCAAAGCATCAACTCTTGAAGTCTGTCCAGTACCCGAGCCAAGCAACTGCTTATTTTTTGCAAGCACAATGGCATTTGATTTGGTATGTTTTACTATTATATTTGCAAAAGAAAGGTCTTCTTTTTCTTGTGTTGTAAATTGTCTATTGGTTACGGAAACAATTTCCTTACAAGTTTCTACTTTACTATCCTTTTCTTGTAATAATACTCCATTCAAAGCAGAACGGAAAACATAGTTTGAAGTATCTGTTGTTTTTCTTTTTAAAATTATTCTATTCTTTTTTGAACAAAGTATTTCAAGAGCTTCTTTTTCATAATCTGGAGCAATACAAACTTCCATAAACACCTTATTCATTTGCTCTGCTGTAGGTTTATCTACTTTGCGATTGGTTACAAATATACCGCCAAAAGCACTTACCGGGTCTCCAGCCAAAGCATCTATATAGGCTTGCTCCAAAGTATCCCTACTTGCCAAACCGCAAGCATTATTGTGTTTTATGATAGCAAAAGTAGTGTCCTTAAAATCATCTATAAGGTTGCAAGCAGCATCTATATCACCTATGTTGTTATAGGATATTTCTTTTCCATGCAATTGGTCAAAAACTTCATCAAGATTGCCAAAGAAATAACCTTTTTGATGAGGATTTTCTCCATAACGAAGATGAGTTTTTGTGTTTATACTTTCTGCAAAGGTATCTATTTGAGCAAAAGAATTAAAATATTTAAATATCATAGTATCATAGTGAGAAGAAGTCAAAAAAGCGTAGGAAGCAAAGCGTTTCCTATCTTCCAATGAGGTTTGTCCTTGTTTTTCATTGAGTAGGTTTTCTAACTCCGCGTAATTATCTTTTGAGGGTACTATAAGCACATCCTTAAAATTCTTGGCTGCAGCACGTATAAGCGAAATTCCCCCTATATCTATTTTTTCTATTATGGCTTGCTCCTCTGCACCACTTTTTACCGTCTGCTCAAAAGGATACAAATCCACTATCACAAGGTCTATTTCTGGAATGTCATATTCTTGCATTTGTTCCATATCAAGAGCATTATCTCTTCGGGCAAGTATTCCTCCAAAAACTTTTGGATGCAAGGTCTTTACTCTTCCTCCAAGTATAGAAGGGTAAGAAGTAAGACTTTCCACTGTCTTACACTTTATTTCCAAAGACTCTATAAAAGTAAAGGTTCCTCCTGTGGAATAAATTTCTACACTAAGATTATTAAGTTTTCTTACTATCGGTTCTATACCATCTTTATCAAATACTGATATTAAGGCTCTTTTTATTGTTTTCATTATATTATGTAGATTATTGTTTAATTATTCCAATATTGATTTATTATTGATTCTATCTCATTGAGTACCTCCTCTTTGCCCTCTTTGTTTTGAGATGAAGATAGCCAAATGTTAGGACACTCATCCCAACTTTCGAGTAATTTGTTTTTCAATAGGTTAAGGTTGGTTTGAGTTTTAGCATTATTTTGTTTATCTGTTTTGGTGAGAATTATTTGTAAGGGTACTGAGTTTTCTCCCAAAAAGTTAATAAACTCAAGGTCTATTTTCTGAGGTTCGTGTCGCGAGTCTATCAAAACAAAAACAGTTAAAAGATTCTCCCTTTGTAAAAGATAGTTTTTTATCATTTTTTGCCAATTCGCCCTATCTTTTTGAGAAACTCTTGCATATCCATACCCCGGAAGGTCGACAAGATACCATTCATTATTTATTATAAAATGATTTATCAATTGTGTTTTGCCGGGAGTAGAAGAGGTTTTTGCCAAAGATTTTCTATTTGTAAGCATATTTATGAGGGAGGATTTTCCAACATTACTCCTACCTATAAAAGCAAACTCTGCTCTATCTGCAGGAGGACATTGAGAAATCTTTGGAGCACTAATAACAAATTCTGCCTGTTTTATTATCATTATTATATTATCAAATAAGTTTTTTCCTAAAATTATAAATTCATATATCTCTTTCGCTTATCCTCATAGATATCCTCAATTGTAACAAGTATTCCTGTTTCCTCTACATTGGAAAAATGTTTATTTACAGCAGTACCAAAACTTCTCATTGTAGAAGAAAGATTCATATAAGAATTGACCAACGGAGGCACACTTTCATCCAAAGCTCTTACATTTTTTTGAAGTATTTGATAATCTTCCTTATAACTCTTGCCACAGAAAAGTTTTACCAACTCATTGTAATCCGTTGTTATTTTTACTTCCTCTCTTGGCCAAACCAAACCCTCATTATCTGGAAAATGCTTGCGATAAAAATAAAGAATATAATCTCTCGCCGTTTTATTCATAGATGGGTACATAGTAACCTTACCAAAGAAATACTTTATTTCCTTATTCATTATCTGAGCCAAACCACCCAAACCATCCCAAAGGTTATCCAAAGAATACATACCCTTGCGTAAAGATACAGTAGGTTGATATTCCGGGCGTACAAAACTTCTGCCCAACTCCATTGTATAAGGCCAAAGATACTCCTTAAATTCGTCCGAAAAAAAGAAAAGGTCTGCAGTTGCAGAAAGTAACTCGCCATTGTTTTGCATAAAAACATTTTTACCTATTATAAACCTATAACCTCCAACAATTTCCTCATCTTCCTTGTCCCAAACAAAGAGTTGTTTATAACAATGTGGCTCTGGAGCAATATCATATTGGTCTATATCACACTCTGTTCCACTTCCACCTCCCGAGGCTCCAAAACTTATTTCCCTTAATCTACCTATCTCCCTCATTATATTAGGACTTTGGTGAGCAGTGGTTATGTATATTTCCCTATTACCATAGTTGGTATTGCGAAAAAATATATCTTTGGTAAGTTCTTTTTTTATCAAGTCCTTATCCACTGGAGGTATTACGTATGAAGTATCCATTGTCTTTATCATAGCACACTCTTTGTTTTTAATTTCTTCTTTCTAATTATCAGCAGAAAAAACAGCATCTTTATTTTCCTTTAATCTATAAATAAAACGTCTCATTTTATCTGCCCAAATTTTAGCATGATGTTTTTCTTTGCTTATTTCATTTATAGGAATAGTCTTGCCAAAAGTTAGAGTTATGGTCTTGCCCCTTTGAGCAAACATTTCTCGAGGCAAAAGTATCATTTCCAAGTCAAACTTAATACCAAAGAATCTTCTTATTTTGTATAGTCTATAAAAATTCTTAGAATTTTGTCCCTCTATATACACAGGCACAATATCTCGCTTGTGTATTTGGGCTTGATGAATAAAAGATTTTTTCCATGCAAAGTCTTGTAATTTTCCGTCTATAATCTTGCTTTCCGTTCCAGCAGGAAAAAACATCATTATACTATTACCATCAAAAGCATCGTTTAAGGTTGAGTGATTGGTAGAATTCTTACCATATTTGTTTATTGGAACAAATATTCCTTTTAGTCCCGGCAACTGGCAAAGTATATCATTTACTGGAAACAAAATATCTTTTCTCCTTTGCCCTATGATACTTATCAAAGCCATCCCGTCTATACTACCTATTGGGTGATTGGCAATTACAAGCTCTCTTCCCTCCACGGGAATGTTTTGAGGATTAATGACTTGCAATTTTATTTGCAATTCATTTAAAACAGCATTTGCAAAATCTACCCCCTGCTTATCTCTATATTTGTAGATAATGTGGTTTATTTCATCTAAATGAATGAGTTTCTTTAACCATGTAAATACAAATTTTGGCATAAACCTATACAAAGTCTTATTCTTTGAGGCAATGATTTTTTCCAAACTGATAAATTTTGGAGTTATCTGTTGAGATAAATTTGTCTGTTGTGTATTGTTATCCATCTTTGTATTAAAAATAGTTACCCACTTTCAACCTGCAAAGATACATTTTTTTTTATATATAAGAAGAGCATTCACTTTATTTTTGTATTATCTTTAACACTCATAAGTACAGGCTTAGCCTGCACCCACAGGGTGTCCTATACGGGCATAGCCGTTAACTTTGTAGGTTATTATAAGTTATTCTAAGTTAGAATAGGTTGCAGCCTGAGGCTGTTCTATAAGGGCAAAGCCACAGCCACAGCCTGTTTTATAAGGGCATAGCCATAAAAAAAACTTAAGGTTTCGCTTTGCGTCTATGCTAACCTAAAATAACTCATTAGAAGCTATACTAACCTATAAAAAAAGTAATGGCTTTGCCCTATAAAAAGCATCCTGTGGGTGCAAAATCGGTTTACTGATTATCAATAAGTTACAAATAAAAAGTGTGCACGCGTTTGG
>CAZVEO010000032.1:12775-23355 GCA_964626385.1 uncultured Bacteroidaceae bacterium | reverse complement strand
TGCACATTTGATAAGGCACCCAAAATATCGGTTTTGTTTAAATTCTTATCAAAAGAGTTGACCAAATACCTGCACTAAGATAACTCGTATTAGGAACATAAAACGTAGTAGTGGATAGAATTCCATAAAAAACATTTGTATTGCTACTAAGAGTCGGAGGATTATTAGATTGAAAAGTTACACTTGTTAAACTACTACATTCACGAAAAGCATTGCCACCCATACTTGTTACAGAAGCAGGAATAGTTACACTTGTCAAACTACTACAACCCCAAAAGGTTTGGTAAGGTATTCTTGTTACAGAATTACCTATTGTTACACTTGCCAGACTTTTACAATTATAAAAAACTTCGTCATCCATAGTTGTTACAAAATCAGGAATTGTTATATTAGTCAAACCACTACCATAAAAAGCTTGGCGACCTATACTTGTTACAGAATAAGTTATATCAGTAGTACTATCTGTTATTTCTTCTGGGATTGAAATATCTCCGCTTATATTGTTATTTGTAGCTTTTATGGATACTGTTTTAGCAGTTGCATCTGTAACGGTGTAAATAAAGTCACCAACGGTAAATTGGTCACCTACTGTTTGTGCTGAGGAATTAATAAAAGGAAAGAAAAATAAAATGGTTAATAAACAATATTTGGCTAATTTATAAAATAAATAAGGTGTTATTTTTTGTGATAGGGGGGGGGATAACTTGAATATCAACAATAAAACTTTTTAACTTACCCAAATCTGCATACAATCCTTGCATAGGAATCCTAAATCTCTTCATTTTTTAATATTTTAAATTGACAATCATTTTTTTAGTTTGCAAAGGTAATATTTTTTGTTGATATTTTTTCTTAAAACTCAAAATATTGTAAATTTGCAAACTACAAAAAGAGTATAGATAAACACTTAAATATATTTTTTATGGACGATAATAAATTGTTTAATGAGTTTCCTCCCGTTACTACTGAGCAATGGGAAGAAGTGATAGAAAAAGACCTTAAAGGTGCTGATTATAATAAAAAACTGATATGGAAAACTAACGAGGGCTTTGATGTAAAACCTTATTATAGAGCCAACGATATAGAAAATTTAGAGTATTTGCAAAACACCCCTTCGCAAGAACCATTTGTTAGAGGTTATAAGGCAAAGGATAATTCTTGGGATATTAGACAAGATTTTGAAAGCGAAGATTTGGCTTATCAAAATTCTATGATGTTGCAAGCCTTAGAAAGAAGTGCTAATTCCATTGGACTAAACGCAACAAAAATAGAAAAACAAGAAGATTTTAACCTGCTTTTCAAAGATGTTAAAGTGGATATTATTAAAGTTAATTTCTTAAAATCCAAAAACTTCCTTAATCTTTTGAAAATGTATTGTGCATTTTTGAAACAAAATAATATCAATACTTTGGAAGTAGAAGGAAGTATTAACTTTGATATTTTTGCTTATGCCTTAAAACACGGAGGTTATTATAATTCCCTAACTTCGGATTTGCAAGAATTGGTTGATATTTTGAAATTTGCTAAAGAAAATCTGCCAAAATTCAAAGTTATAAATGTCAATGCTATTATTTTCAAAGACGCTGGCTCTAATATAACGCAAGAATTAGGTTTTGCTCTTGCTTTGGCAAATGAATATGTTGCCTTGTTGACAGATAAGGGCTTTGCTTTAAGCGATATAACCTCTCGTCTTATGTTCTCTTTTGCCACTGGTAGTGATTATTTTTTGGAAATAGCAAAGTTGCGTTCAGCACGTCTTTTGTGGTCAAACATTATAGAGCAGTACGAAGGAGCAAAGGAATGTAATGCAAAGAGTTATATACACTCAGAAAACACTTTATATAATAAAACAATTTTTGATGCTCATGTCAATTTGTTAAGAACTACTACAGAAACAATGTCTTCTGTTATAGCAGGAGCAGATTCTATTAGTGTAAAACCTTTTGACGTAGCTTTGAAAGATAGCGATGAGTTTTCTTTGAGGCTTGCTTTGAATCAGCAAATACTGCTAAAAGAAGAGTCTTATTTGGATAAAATTGTTGACCCTTCTTCCGGTTCTTATTATATAGAAACTTTGACAAATAATATTAGCGAAAAGGCTTGGGATATATTTAAGCAAATAGAATCAATCGGAGGATATGCTAAGGCAATAGAAAATAACTTTGTACAAGACAAAATTGAAGAAATGTTTAATCTTGTAGCAAAGGATATAGCAAAGAGAAAAAAAGTTTTGGTTGGTACCAATCAGTATCCTAATCTTATGGAGAAAGAAATTGACTATAAAAAAAACGATTCTCAAAACACAGCGAATAAAAATACATTTAAGCATTTGACTTTTAATCGTGAGGCTTTGCCTTTTGAAAAACTTAGGTTAGATGTTATGTCTTCAAAGAAAGTACCTACAATATTCCTATTGCTTTATGGTAATTTGTCTATGCGTACAGCGAGGGCAGGTTTTGCAAGTAATTTCTTTGGTGTTGCTGGTTATGAGATAGCAAATAATAGAGGCTTTGATACAATAGACGAGGCTGCTGATGCTATTTTGAAAGCAAACAATGATATACTTGTATTGTGTTCTTCAGATGATGAATACCCTGAACTTGTTAAGGCTTTGTTGCCAAAGATTAAAGGCAAAATACGTCATATAATAGTTGCGGGCAATCCTGCAGATGAAATCAAACAAGAATTTGACAAAGATGGTATTACAGATTATATAAATGTAAGAACTAATGCTTTGGAAAGTTTGACAAAATACAATAAAGACCTTCTAAATTAAGAGATAAATTGTTTTTTAGTATATATGGCGGACACATAATTTGCGTCCGCTTTTTTTGTTAATAAAATATTGTTTTTATAAATAAGTCAATGGAATTGTAGTAATTTTGCCAAACATTATTAACAAATAAAGATATAGAGATATGTTGTTTGAAGAGATAATTGTAGGACCTATACATTCAAGACGATTGGGTACAAGTTTAGGGGTAAATGTTTTGCCAACTCAAAAAAAATACTGTTCTTTTGATTGTGTTTATTGTGAATGCGGTTGGAATGAAATAGATACCCGTACTCATATAGGTTTTAATGAGAGAACATCCATAAAAAATGCTCTCAAACAATGGTGTATAACTCACACTGAAAAAGAAAGAATAAAGGTAGATAGCATAACCTTTTCTGGTAATGGTGAGCCAACCCTTCACCCCGATATACTTGGCATAGTGGAAGATGTAATAGAGTTGCGTAATGAGTATTTGCCTCAAGCCAAAGTTACTATTTTGACCAACTCCACCAATCTTTATAAACCCGATGTAAATAAGGCTTTGCATTTAATAGACAATCCTATACTAAAAATAGACGCTGGTAGTGAGCAAATGTATAACCGAATAAACAAACCTGTAAGTGCCACCTTTGAGCAGATAAAACAAGGACTTAGAGAATTCGGAAACAAAGCCATAATACAAACTATACTTTTGCGTAGCAAGAATAAAGCAGAAGAAATAAATAACACTACAGAGGAAGAATTCTCGGCTTGGCTTTCTTTTATCAAAGAAATACAACCTCGTATGGTTATGCTATATGTGATAGATAGAGCAACACCTGACAAAGATTTGATAAAATTGGAAAAAGAAGAAATGGAAGGTTTTGCAAATAGAGTAAGAGCCCTAGGAATAAAGACAGAGTGTTATTAAAGGATAATTTATTTTTTTAATTAAAAAAAAGGGGGTGATAAAAGTTCTATCTCTCCCTTGTTATTTTTTTGCTTGCAGGATAAAAATATTTATATCAAAATCAATACTTAGGAATTTCCCGCCGTATTTATCATTTTTATAAGTCCAATAATTTTTATACTTTTGCAAAAAATAAATATATAGTAATGAGAGAGCAAGGTTTATACCCTTTGAAATTTATGCCTTTATTTAAGGATAAGATTTGGGGAGGAAACAAATTTAAAGATTTGGTTGGAATAGATTATTCACCTCTAAATCGTTGCGGGGAAGTATGGGTGTTGTCGGCTTTAAAAGAGAATGAAAGTGTTGTGGAAAACGGTTTTTTGGCAGAATGTACTTTGAATGAGGTAATAGAAATGTATTCTGATGAATTGTTGGGAGAAGACAATTTTAATAGATTTTATACTGATTTTCCTTTGCTTATAAAACTTATAGATGCCAATGATAATCTCTCCGTACAAGTACACCCTGACGACAATTATGCTCAAAAACACGGTATGGAAAACGGCAAAACAGAAATGTGGTATGTTTTGCAAGCAGACCCTGATGCAGAAATATATGTTGGTTTTAATCAAAAAGAAACAAAAGCAGATATAATTAATAGACTAAGAAACAAAACTTTTCAACAAGTACTGCACAAAGACAAAGTGGAGCAAGGAGATTTGTTTTTTATACCAGCAGGCACTATTCATGCTATTGGCAAAGGTGTGCTTTTGGCAGAAATACAACAAAGTAGTGATGCGACTTTTCGTCTCTATGATTGGGACAGAGTAGGGGAGAATAATCAACCAAGAGAATTACATTTGGAACAGGGGCTTGAAGTAATAGACCTTTCTCAGCAGGAGGGTACAGCAAAAATTCACTATCATTATCACCCTAATGAAACTACTAATTTAGTACAGTGTCCTTATTTTGTTACCAATGTTATTCCTTTGACTCAGGCTTTGAAAAAAGATTATTCCAATTCGGATACTTTTTATCTTTATTTTTGTGTTGCGGGCAAGGGTTTTGTAACTTCTATGGGGCATAGAATACCTTTGAATGTAGGAGAAATATTGATGATACCTGCCCTTGCACAAGAAGCCCTTATAGAACCACAGCCTTTGATGGAAATATTAGAAATAACCATATTGTAAAGCAAAAAAAGTATGGCTAAAAGAGAGAAAATAACCCCTATGATGAGGCAATTCAATGAATTTAAGGCAAAATACCCTGATTCTATATTGCTTTTTAGAGTAGGCGATTTTTACGAAACATTTGGACAAGACGCTGTAGAGACTTCCAAAATACTAAACATTGTTTTAACCAAAAGAGGTACTGCTAATGCCGACCACTTGGCAGGTTTTCCTTATCATGCTTTGGATACTTATTTGCCAAGATTTATGAGAGCAGGTAAAAGAGTTGCTATATGTGAGCAAATAGAAGACCCCAGGTTTGCTAAAGGAATAGTAAAAAGAAATGTGGAGGAAATAATAACACCGGGCATTTCTTATACTACTATGGGAACACAGACGGATAATTCTTTTCTCTGTGCTATACATAAAAAGAAAGATGATTTTGGAATTGCCTTTGTAGATATTAACACTGGTGATTTTTTTGTCAGTGAGGGCAAAGTCAATGATATAGATAAATTGTTGCAAAATTTCTCGCCAAAAGAAATAGTTTTGCAAAGGCAAATAGAAAGAGATTTGCAAAATATCTTACCTAAGAATGTACTTACAAAAACCTATGATGATTGGGTTTTTTCCTTAGACTTTGCACAAGGTGTATTGGAAGATAGTTTTGGAGTAAGTTCTGTCAAAGGTTTTGGTGTGGAAGATATGCCATTGGCTATAATTGCTGCGGGTGCAACACTTTATTATATTAAGGAGACAAATCATAAAGAATTGGCTCATATATGCAATATTGCCCGCATAGATAACGGCAAATTTGTATGGATGGACAAATTTACTATAAAGAATTTGGAAATTTTGCATTCTTTTAATTCAGAACAAAGTACTCTTTACTATACTCTCAACAAGACACAAACCAATATGGGTGCAAGACAATTGCAACGCTGGTTGGTACTTCCTCTAAAAGACAAACAAGCCATAGAAAAAAGACAAAAACTTGTTACTTGTCTTATATACAATGATGATTTAAGGGAGAGTATGCAAAACGCTTTGAAAGAAATAGGCGATATGGAAAGAATAATTTCTCGTCTTTCCGTACATAGAATAAACCCGCAAGAATTATATCACTTTACCAATATACTCAAAAGTATACGTGAATTAAAAAATAAAATCTCTTCATTGGAAAAAGATAAAGAATTGTTTCCTATTTTGAACGATTGTTACAAAATGAGAGATTATATAATCAAAAGTATCAATGCCAATGCTCCTAATAATATTAACAAAGGCAATGTAATAAAAAGGGGGTTCAATGAAGAATTGGATAATTATAAAGATATAACCGCAAACTCTCAAACAATTTTGGACAAAATTTGTTCTGAGCAAGCACTTAAAACAGGTATTTCTTCTTTAAGAATAGGTTTTAATAATGTGTTTGGTTATTATTTGGAGGTAACCAACACTCACAAAGATAAAGTCCCATACGATTGGGAAAGAAAGCAAACCCTTACTAATGCAGAAAGATATATAACACCTGAGTTAAAAGAAATAGAATCAAAGATGCTTTCGGCACAAGAAAATATTTCTGCCTTAGAAACAAGATTGTACCATGAGGTAATAGAGGAGTGCAAAACTTATATACAGTCTTTACATAATACGGCTAAGGAACTTGCAAGATTAGATGTATTGCTCGCTTTTGCCCTTGTTGCTTTGGAAAATGGATATACTAGACCAGAAATACTTCAAAACGATATTTTGCATATTTCTGCAGGAAGACACCCTGTTATTGAAAAAATGCTTCCACAAGGTGAGGAATATGTTGCTAACGATGTTTATTTGGATACTACTACACAACAAATAATCATAATTACGGGGCCTAATATGAGTGGAAAAAGTGCTTATCTTAGACAAACTGCTCTTATTGTGATAATGGCACAAATAGGTTCTTATGTGCCAGCAAAACATGCTCAAATAGGAATAGTGGATAAAATATTTACAAGAGTAGGAGCATCGGACAATATTGCCTCAGGCGAAAGTACTTTTATGGTGGAAATGAATGAAACTGCCTCCATATTAAATAATATTTCTTCTCATTCTCTTGTTCTTTTGGACGAAATAGGCAGAGGTACCTCTACCTACGATGGAGTTTCTATTGCTTGGGGAATAGCAAACTATTTGCACAATCACAAAAATAGAGCAAAGGTTTTGTTTGCCACACATTACCATGAGCTTATTGCTATGGAAAAACATTTTGAAAGAATAAAAAACTATCATATAACTGTCAAAGAATTAGGTTCTAAAATTTTATTTATACGTAAAATAGCAAGAGGAGGCTCCTCTAAAAGTTTTGGTTTGCATGTTGCTCGTTTGGCAGGTATGCCAAAGCAAGTATTGAGTGTTGCCGATAAAATGCTTCAAGGATTGGAGGAAAAAAGGTCGGATACTTTGCAGTCAGATATGCAAGAAAACGATAAAAAAGGTACTCAAAAAGAGAAAAACACGGCAAAAGAGGAGCGTTTTGACGGTTTTCAAACAAGTTTTATTCAATTAAATGACCCATTGCTTGAACAAATAAAAGATGAGATTTTAAATACTGATATTGAAAATCTTACACCAATAAAAGCACTTAATAAACTCAGTGAAATTAAGGCAATTGTAGAAAAAAAATAAAAAAAAGTAAAAAATATTTTGGTAGGTATTATTTTTCGTACTATCTTTGCAAAGTCAAAATCAAGGAGGTTGCTGACAAAGCGGGGGAAGAGAAAGACGGAGCGGAAGTGATTTTTTGAGGATGATGTATTTATGCGGGCATAGCTCAGTTGGTAGAGCGCAACCTTGCCAAGGTTGAGGTCGCGAGTCCGAGTCTCGTTGCCCGCTCTTTTTTTATATAGAGTAGTTCTTTAAAATATAGACGTGGAATAGAAAGAGTGTTGAAAAATAAGCGGAAGTAACTCAGTGGTAGAGTGCAACCTTCCCAAGGTTGAAGTCGCGAGTTCGAGCCTCGTTTTCCGCTCTTAAAGGTGGGTATTCTAACGGAAATAAATGCCATGGTGGTGGAATGGTAGACACGAGGGACTTAAAATCCCTTGAGCCTTAAAGCTCGTGCGGGTTCAAGTCCCGCCCGTGGTACTTAAAGAAAAAAACGACAATTGTTTGAAATGCTTGTTGGTTATTTTCTTACCATAGTTTTTTGATAGGAGGATTTTTAATAAGGAACATTATAGAGGGTTTGTCAAAACTTGTCTTGATAATTGGTGTTATCAGATAAGATAAAACGCAAACTCTATAGTGTCTATTATGTATTTTATTGCTTTTAGTATATATTTACTATTAGCAAATATGATGATTTAATTTATAGGTATTTGAAATTTTAATTACAAAAAAATAAGTACATGAAAAAAGCAAACAAAACGGTAGTCATATTATTGATGGCACTTTTAACAAGTTCAACCATATTTGTTGCCTGTAACAATGAAGAAGATGAATACACAAACAAGGGTATTCTAAAAAAGTTTAACAAGGAAGCTCCTTTATTTGAGCAAGATGTACCCACAAGGGATATTGCACACAATTTTATGCAAAATTTAATATCCAATCAGATGATATTAAATGAAATCCATAGTGGTATAGATGAATTAGTAAATTTAGGATTGGACGAGAATTTGCCCGTATTTGATGTGCTACATACAAAAAATTCTAAACTTGTTAGTAAGTCTTCTTTTAAAAATTTACAACAAGCTTTTGACGAAAAAATGTTAAATGCTTTAGGGCTAGATTTCTCAAATTTCTACAGAGATTTGAATATCTATTGGGGATACCATGATAATTGGGATGGAAAAACTATTCCTATTATTTGTTATGTTGATGAACAAACAACTTCAGATTATACAAATGGTTTTAAGTTCGTTAAGGGTGAAATTAAAGAAGTAACTATAACAGAAAAGGAATTTGATTCAGAAGCTTATCCTGTAATTGTAATAAACTTTAATGATTATAATTATGAGCAGTATCCTGATTTTAAGAATGGAAGTAGAGTAAAGGACGGTGTTTATTGGGTCTATAATGAAGAAAAAATAGAGTACAAAGGAAATGAAAGAGATAGTGAATACAATGAGTGGACTGATGAACATAAACTATATAAAGCGTATATTACAGAATTTAAAAGTGGAGGTGTGCAATGGGATCCTTGGATAAAGGGCGGAAGTGAATTTCAGTTATCTGCTTCTTATGTGGGGACATCTATGTCTACGGTTGTTACAACCCAAAGAATAAACTTCACAAGAAAACAAATTAAAAAGAAAGAAAAAAGGAAAGTTTCATTCTTATTGCATTCTGATTGGCAGGAACAGTATATGGATATTGTTATTGTATTAATAGAGCAGGATTGGGGAAGTGATAAAACTCTTAAATTCAAGTTAAATGTAAAAGATTATGGTGAAATAGATACATCTATACCATTACTTAAATTTGATGACGAGGTGGGTAAATTACCAAATATTACAAGAAATTCTTTTATAACAAGTATTGTAAATAATGTACCTTATTATTATCTCGGAGATTGTAGAATTAAAACATCTATAGATGTTTATGATAAGGTTTACTAAAAATATTACTACTATGAAGACAAAGATATTGTTATTAGTATTGTTACTATTTGTTGGTAAAACTTATGCAACTAATGATATAGTAACTAAAGAGAGCGATAATAAAAAAACTTATTGGGGTTTTGGTTTATCTACTAATATATTTTGTTTAGATAGAGGTTTTGATGCTTTTAATTATTACGCTTCTACTGTTTGGGATCATACTATTAATAAGGGTGCTGTATTAGGACTTAGAAATCAAGGAAGTTTGGGAATATTTGTAGATTACAGATATCAGTATGATGAATGGAATGCTTTAGCTATACGACTTAAATATAATAGTAGGCGTATGGATTATGTTTTACAGGGAGCTGGTTGGCATGCAAATACCTCTCGCATAAAAAATATAGAAATACCTTTGATGTATAGATACACTTTTCATAAAGAAGAGAAAAGTCTATTTACTGGTATTATTGGTTTAGGTGCTGATTTTATAATCGTCTCATCTTTGTTAAACTTAACGGCGAATACAGGGTTGGAGTACCCAGTACAAGATGGAGAATTTGTTTTAACAAAAAAGAGAGATATTAATCCTTTTTTAACTGTTGGTTTTTCTGTAGATAAAAAAATAGGCAATCATAGACTTGAAACAGCGTTGTTGGTTAATTTTTACCCATTGAATGATAATTACAAATATGAATTTGTTAATTCCAAAATGGGAGGGGGATCTATATATAATGCTAACTCGGAATCTTTTGATAAGCATAATATAGAAGTTTCCATAGCATATTATTTATAAAATAACTGTCAAACAATAATAGAAAGAATATTACTATTTATTCTTTCTATTATTATATATTAAAAAATAGAACTTGTGAGTTAATAAAAATTATAAAAAAAATATAAAATATTTTGTTTTAAATAAAAATATGTATATTTTTGCAAAATAAAAATTAAAAAAACATGAAAAAAGTAAGGCAAACTGTAGCCGTATTATTGATGGCTTTTTTAACAAGTTCAATAATATTTGTAGCTTGTAATCACGAAGAAGAGTATATAAATAGAAGTACTCAGAGAAAGGTAAGTTTAGTTAAGTCTGAAAATTTTATATCATTTAAAGATTTTGATGATATGAATGCAAATATTGATTTGCTAAGAGAAAT
>CAZVEO010000032.1:0-12675 GCA_964626385.1 uncultured Bacteroidaceae bacterium | reverse complement strand
TATCATTTAAAGATTTTGATGATATGAATGCAAATATTGATTTGCTAAGAGAAATCAAAAAGTCTTTAAAATTCTACAGCAACATTCTATTATTTTGATTCCGAGTATAATCCTTTCTTTTCTGTAGATAAACCTAAAATATACAATGGTACAGTGTCAGTATCTACGAGTGATGGAGTGTCTTTTAGTACAGTTATTCCATAGTATTGATGTAATAATAAATAATTAAATATAAAACAATAAAAATTATAGAGATATGAAAAGATTAGTAACAATAATTGCAGTGGCGGTGATATTTACCCTAAATAGTTTTGCACAAGAAAACAACGAAAAACGTCATAATTTCGGTATAGGAGTATCCTCCTCATTATCCTCCTCCACAAATAAATTTCTAAAAAATATTAGTGATGGGGATGGAATTGTTTGGAGAGGAAGTTTTGGCAAGGTGGATAAAAATATTGATTTGAATTTATCCTTACTGTATGAATTTAATCTCAACAAAAGTATAACATTTGGAGTGTCTCCAACTTTTCGTTTTAGTAGAATGGAAATCAACTATAGGTATGACTTAGATATGTATGGCGAAACGACAGGAAAAATCTATGATATAGAAATTCCTTTATTTGCTGATTATAAATTTCGTATAATGGGAGAAAATAAATTATTTGTTGGTGCTGGTCTTTCTGGTCTATTTAACATAGACACAGATTCACAAGAAATAGCAATGAAAAATACTTTTTCTCCTTATTTGCTGTTTAGATTGGGTTTTGATGTTATGGGTAATCATAGAGTACAGTTTCTTATGCAGTATAGATATAGTCTGTCTTCCAATACCTATTATGATGGTATAGATTATAACTTATTCCCTATTATGCAGAAAGAATATTTCAGAATAAATACCTTTGATGTAGGAGTAAACTTCTTCTTTTAGTATAAGTAGCGTAGGTAAAAAATATGGTTAGCATAAGTTAAGAGAGGTTAAAAACTTTAACCTCTCTTAATATTTTTTTACACTCTATTGTATCTACGGTGAGTTATTTTCTTCAACTCTTCAAAAGAAGAAGCACCTAAATGTTGCGTTTCTCTCAAAAAAAGTTCTGCACAAGCCAAAGCATCCGAATCTGAATGATGATGATTTAGGTTTATATGCTCCAAATTACATAGATAGTCCAAAGAAAACTTTTGAGAATCTTTCCAAACATCCCTTGAAAGTACGTATGTACAAAGATAATGGCTTTGTGGTTTTTCAAGGTGATAATAAGTCAAAGTTCTTCTCAACACAGTAATATCAAAAGAAGCGTTGTGCGCTAGTATCATAGTATTATTAAGATAAGGTTTGATTTCTTTCCATATCTTATTGAAAGTTGGTTTGTCTTCAACGTCTTCTTTGTGAATACCATGTATTTTTTGAGCGTAGTGTTGAAAATAAGGAAAACAAATAGGCTTTATTAACCAATTTTTTACTTCCACAACTTTACTATTCTCTACTTTGGCTATACCCAAAGAGCAAGGAAAATATTTGTCTGCTGTTTCAAAATCTATTGCAGTAAAACAAAACCCTCTATCTATATCAGGCTTAGCCAAAGTTGATAACATAGTTTCTTGGTATAAGACAATTTATTGTTTTGTTGAATTAAATTTATCTAAGCCTGAGGACAAAAAGTTTATAAACTTATCTACGTTCTTATCGTATGGTTGTGGTTTTTCTGTTAATAGATTACCTTCAGCGTCCATAAGAACATAGAGAGGTTGTGCATTAGCGTGAAATTTCTCTATTTGATAATTGTGATTTCTTCTGCCAAGTGTTTTAATGGTTTTACCATTCATTACCTTCCACTCATTTTGAGGAAGTTCTATAGTATTTTCATCACAATATAAAGAAACCAAAATGTAATCCTCTTGAATCATTTTCTTTACAGCTGGTACTGACCAAACAGCAGTTTCCATCTCCCTGCAGTTAGCGCAGGACTTTCCAGTAAAGTCCAAAAACAAAGGTTTGCCAACTTTTTTAGCGTATTCTTTTGCTTCGTCCAAATCAAAGAAAGCTCTAAAGCCAACAGGTACATGTTCGTCCAATTTATCGGCATATTTTCTCTTGATAGGAAAATCATCTTTTTGGTCAGAGGAAACAACAGTTGCTTTGTTGTCTACTATTAGTTTTTCAATATTGTATTCTTGTGAAGAAACAGGTGGTAGGTAACCGGAAATAGTACTCAAAGGAGCGCCCCAAAGTCCCGGTATCATATATATGGCAAAAGAAAATGAAATAATTGAAAGGAAAAGACGAGGTACGGTTATGTGTTTTAATTCGGAATCTCCTTTGAATTTTAACTTTCCTAACAAATAAAATCCTATCATAATGAAAATAACTATCCATATGCAAAGATATGTAGTTCTTGGCAATATACCCCAATTACATGCTTGGTCGGCTACCATCAAAAATTTTAAACCTAAGGCAATTTCCAAAAATCCAAAAACAATTTTCACACTGTTTAACCAAGAACCGCTTTTCATATTCTTTAAGAAAGAAGGAAACATAGCCAACAAAGTAAAAGGCAATGCAAAACCTATTGCAAAACCAAGCATAGATACAAAGAAAATAAATGAGTTCGATGAACCTGAAGCCATTTCCACCAAAGCGGCTCCAAGTATAGGACCTGTACAAGAGAAAGATACTAAAACTGTGGTCAAAGCTATGAAAAATGCGCCCAATAAACCTCCTTTTTCACTTTCTTTATCTGATTTATTCACCCATTTGCTTGGCATAGTTATCTCAAACAAACCAAAGAAAGACAGAGCAAAAACCATAAAAATAATGAAAAACAAAACATTAGGTATCCAATGAGTAGAAATTATATACATAGCATCTTTACCAAAAATCAAAGTCAGCAACAATCCTAATACAGCAAAAATCAATACAATGGAAAGTCCAAAGAAATACGCTTGTTTTCTACCTTGTCTATTAGTTTTCTTGCCATGTAAGAAGAATGATATTGTCATAGGTATCATAGGGAAGACGCAAGGTGTCAACAAAGTTATTAATCCCACTCCAAACGAAATCAAAAATACCATAAGCAATGATTTGTTTGCCAAATCTTGGGTATCTCCAACAGATTCTGCTATTTGAGTAGTTGAAGATAAAGAGGTTGTTGTATTTGAAAGAGATGCAACATTTTCCTCTTGTTCTGTGGTATAAGAATCTGTTTCAGCAAGTAAGGTTTCTTGCTCTGAAGATGGCTCTAATGTATTGTTATCTGTAATATTAGGGTTGCCCTTAACATTAAAAGAAAACTCTACTATATCAGGAGGGATACAAGAACCGTTTTCACAAAGTTGAAATTCAACTGAGCCTTTAATCTTAACATCTTTTGAAGAAAGTACTTTTACCCTTTGACGAAATACAATATTTCCCTCAAAAGAACGTGTAGTATCATTTGCATACTTGTCATAATGAGATTTGTATGCAGGCTCCTTTACACTACCAAGCAATTGATAATCTTTGGATTTATCAAAACTAAATTTTATAGGATTTTCCATACCCTTTGTATATTGGGAATAGGTATGCCATCCTTTGTCTAAAGAACATTTTAATTGTAATTCAGAAATAGAATCGTTTATTCTATTTGTAACAAACGTCCATTTTGCATGGTCTTGTGCATAGATGTTAGCACAGAATAAAACCATCAAAAAATAAAAAACAACTTGCCTCACTCTTCTCATAATATTTGAATTTGTAATATGTGTTTAAAAAATATTTGATTTATATAATTATCTTTTTAACCATGTTGCCGGATTCTGACATTTTACACCCTTTCTTATCTGAAAATTCATTTCACTCTCACCATTTTCGTTGATTGCTATGGTACCTATCGTTTGTCCTGTAGAAACTTTGCTACCGTCTGCAACCGATACTGAAGCCAAATTAGTATAAACCGTCATATATTCTCCATGTCTTATTATTACTATCTTATTACCGTTAGGTCCTGGAAAAACTTTACAAACCTCGCCCTCAAAAACAGTTTTTATCCCCGCTCCTTTTGTTGTGCGTATATCTACACCTAAGTTTTCTATCTCCACTCCAGCAATATCGGGGTGAGGATGTTTGCCAAAACTACTTACTATTACTCCCTTACCAACAGGCCATGGAAGTTTCCCTTTATTGTTTTCAAAACTTTGACTCAAAGCTTCTTCCTTTGGAGTGGCAGCCATAACGTATGTTTTATTTTTTGTAGCAGTTTTTTCTGATGCCTCTTTCTTAGTAGTATTTGTAGCAGCATTTTTACGCTTATTTTCTGCTATTGCAGATTGTTTTTTTACCTCTGCCGCTATAGCAGCATTAATTTGATTTTGCAATTTTTTTCGTTTAGTCTCTTTGTTTTTAAGTTCTTTGGCTAACTTTGATTCTTGCTGTTTTATGCTGTTAACTATTTTCTCTTGTTGTTGTTTCTCTTTATTAAGAGTCGCTGTGTTAGCTTTTTCTTGTTTAAGAAGTTTGGATTGCTGTTGTTTTTGTGCCAAAAGAGCATCAGTCATAGAAGTAAGTTGTATGGTTTTACTTTCTATCTTACTCATTTGAGTGCGTTGCAAAGAAGCATATTTCTTAAAAAAAACATAGCGTTGATAAGCCTCATGGTAGTCCTTTGCAGAAAAAATAAAAAGTAACCTGTCCAACCCTGAACGATATTTCTGGGCATAGCGAAGCATTTTAACGTAGTTTTGTTTTAATATTTCCAAATCATGGTAGGAGTCAGTTATAGATTGTTGAGTATTTTTTATCTGACTGTCTAACATATTTATTTGAGTAGAAATATTTTTCACTAATTGTTGACGTTGTTCTACTTTTTTTCTTATTACCTGTAACTCGGTAGAAGAAAGTTTTTTATTTTTTCTTGTTTCCTTTAATATAGCATTCATTGAGGCTATTTCTTTTTCTATTTTTGCTTTTTCTTTTTCCAAACTCTGTCTATTTTGAGCATAAGAATTTACACTCAAAAAGCACAAAAACACAAAATAGAAAAAGTAACCACAAATTCTCATACCCTACTATTCTCCTTGATAAAATGGATTATTTGGTTTACGTAATATTGCCTGCATTGGCTCTTTTATTACATATTCTCCTCTTTTACCCAATTTAAAAGGTTTTATCCAACCTCCCATAGCTTCAAAAGAACCCGGCTCACCTTCCTTTGCAGGATAAAAATAGTTACCCATATCTTTTTCTTCTATTTTTTTACCCAAAAATATGGTATCAAACTGAAAAGGAGTGATAAAACATTGCAAAGTTTGTTCTTTCGTTTCTTTGTCTTTTATTTTCTTTGTAGAGATAGACTTATACACCACCTCACCATTAGGTTTATAGGTTTTGCCATAGAATTTAAGTCCAGCCGATTGCTGTTGACTCTCTATGGGTACGTCTATTTGTATGGTTGCTTGTATGTTGTCCTTATCTATACAAGAAGAATAATCGGGTTTTCTCTCGGGAGATACTACTATATAGCCCGCATTTAGAATATATTGTTTTTTGTGTGGGATAAGAAAATAATTAGCAGTAAGTTGTTCAAAGGACATAATCTCTCTATACATTATAGGGCATTTATATTCTATTGTGTCTTTGGTGTGGTGTATGTAGTCAAGCGATCCTTTAGGTATTTTGACTGTTGCGTAATTTGCCTGTAATATAGTGTCATTCATAGGCCAGTCATAGTCATAATATTCTCCCAAACAATCCTCTGGGTCGTCTTCTATTATAATATGCACCTTGCCAACAAGAGATATATTGTTTTCTATTCTTTCCTCTGTTGCTACATTATATAGATTAATCCACTTGAAATCAAATGGCATTTTATATTTGATGTAATAAGGTACCTCTCCAATACAAAGTTGATTGTACGAACTTGGAGTGCGTTTTATAATATATTCTGTTTCTTCTCTTGAAGAAAAATATTTAAATATCATTACGGCCCTATCTCTTGCCAAAGAGGACGTTTGTTCGCTAATAGGTTCTGCGTCATCATAACCTATTATGGTCATTTTATAAAAACGGTCGTTATTCTTTGAGAATGTCAGCAAATAAAGGCTATCTAAGGTATTTAATCCTCCCTTTGTATAATAAGCATTGCCCTTATCAAAAGATATATAAGCCTCTACTCTCTTGGGAAACGTTATTTTAGTATCGTTTTCCTTTTTAGGTGAGGAGGTACGCTTTTTTTTAGGTTGTTGAGGCAAAAATATTACATTATTATCGTCTATATAAGTGGGTACCAAAACAACGTCATTATTATTGTTTGTCTTTGTATTTCTACTGCTTTGAGCATTTACACAAAAAACACCCAATAACAAAAGAAGAAAAACACATACTTTATTCATAATCTCTTTATCCTATCTTTTTTGTAACACTATTAAAAAGTTTTATCTCTTACTATATACTAGTAGAAAAACATACTTTGCTTTTTGCAAAGATAATACATTTTTTTCTTTACTACTTCTTTTTTTATTTTTTTAATCGTATCAAAATAGTACAACCTATTTTTAATACAATGCTCAAATAATAATTATACAAAAATTCTATCTTATTTCGTCTATAATCATATTGACGATATTGTCTGCTGTCAGTCCTTCGGCTTGTGCAGTATAGTTTAATATTATCCTATGTCGCAAAACAGCGGTAGCCACTTCGTTTATATCTTCTATATCAGGAGAATATTTTCCCTTCAATGCTGCTGTACATTTTGCACCTATAATAAGATATTGTGATGCTCTTGGACCTGCCCCCCAAGACAAATATTTATTTGCTAAAGTATTCTCTTTATTATTTAATCTTGTCTTAGAGGTTAGTTTAACAGCATAATTGTAAATATTATCATTTACTGGGATTCTTTTGATTATATCTTGCAAAGTTATAATATCCTCTATAGAAAGAATTACATTAAGTTGAGGTATTTTTGAGGTAGTGGTATTTTTTAGAATATCTATCTCTTGTTCAAAGGTAGGATAGTCTAAATTTAGATTAAACATAAATCTGTCCAACTGTGCCTCAGGCAAAGGATAGGTACCCTCCTGTTCTATTGGGTTTTGAGTGGCAAGTACGAAAAAAGGTTTATCCAACTTATAAGTTTTGCCCGCCACAGTAACACAATGTTCTTGCATTGCTTCCAAAAGAGCAGATTGTGTTTTGGGCGAAGTTCTGTTGATTTCGTCAGCCAAAACTATATTTGCAAAAATAGGTCCTTTTATAAATTGAAATTCTCTATTAGAATCAAGTACTTGGCTTCCTGTTATATCAGAAGGCATAAGGTCGGGTGTGAATTGTATTCTATTGTAAGTCAATCCTAATACCTTGGCTATAGTATTAACCAAAAGTGTTTTTGCTAAACCCGGAACACCCATCAAAAGACAATGCCCTGAGGAAAATATAGTTGTTAATACCTTATTTACAATATCCTCTTGACCTATAATTACTTTCGCTATCTCTCTTTTTAAAGCATCGCAACGTTCTATTAGAGTATTTAATTGTTCTACTTCTGACATATTTGTGTAGTACTACTTATTTTTATTTGCTCCATTCAACCAATTGACAGAAAAATCACAATTAATATACTTATCATCTATCTTTATATATGTTTTTTCTATCAAATTTTCTGCCCATTTACGCATAATATTTAATTTCTTATCAGAAAGAGCTATTTGTTGTAATCTATCAAAATCATCTTCCAAATTAACTATATGCTTCTCCACTTTTCTTTTTATTTTTATAAGTCTATAAGCATCGGATAATTCAGCCTTAAACTCTACCGGAGAGGTTATATCTCCTTGTTTCATAGATTGAAAATCAACCTTATCAACATTGTCTATTGTTTCATTTATAGCATCTTTGGAAAATCTTGATGATGCATTGTTTCTATTTATTATCAAACCTCCGTTGATTTTGCTCTCATCGTCCGAAAATTTTACAATAGCATCTTCAAAAGAAATATTTCCTGCTTCTATCAATGTTTTTACACTATCCAAAAACATTTTTGCATTATAAAGAGCTATAGACGAAACCTTAGGTTGTAAAAGTATGTGTCTACAATTTATTTGGTCGCCTCTTCTTTCTATCATTTGCACTATATGAAAACCATATTTGGTTTCAAAAACTGGTGAAACTTCTCCGGGTTGCAAAGAAAAAGCAATATTTTCAAACTCTCCTACCATAGAACCTCGTGTAAAAAAGCCCAACTCTCCGCCCTTTCTTGCAGAAGCCTCGTCATCAGAATAAAGGGTTGCAAGCGTAGTAAATTTATCACCCTTTAAGATTCTGTCCCTATATCCATTAAGTTTTTCTCTTACCAAATCTTTTTCCTCTTGAGAAACAACAGGTATCTTTACTATTTGTGTCAATTCGTATTCTTCCTCTATTTCAGGCAAAGAATCTTGGGGTATTCTTTTGTAAAAATCTGTTACTTCTTGTGGTGTGATTTTTACCGAACCCGTTAGCAAATTTTGCTCTTGTTGTATAAGCATGTTTTCCTTGATAACATCTCTATATTGAGATTTTATTTCAGCAAGGTTTTTTTGCATTTGTTTTTCCAATCTTTCTTGAGAACCATACACCTGTATCATATACCTTATACGGTTATCCATCTCTTGGTCTATCTCATTATCTGCTATTTGCAAGGAGTCTACATCGGCTTGATGCAAAAGCAGTTTATTCAACAACATATTGTCCAACAAATCACACTTAGTTTGATTGGCTGTGTTGGAATTGGAACGGGCTTGAATATAGGCTTGCTCTAATTCAGAATACTTTACCATATTTTTTCCTATTACAGCAATAACCTCGTCCACAACCGTCTGTGCCATTATATTAGAGCAAAACAACAGCACAAACACAGATATGATTAAACTAATCTTTTTCTTCATTTATTTGATAGAATTAAAAACATCATAATTAACCTTATAAACATACTTTTTCCTCAAATCAGTCAACCATTGGCTTTCCAAAAACTCTTGATACTGAGAAGTTGCCACACCTCTACACTCATCTAAAGTTTTTGTTTGAGGCAAAAGAAATGAATTTAATACCAAAATATTATTTTTGTTTGTCAAAAGAGTTGTATCTGTTATTACAACATTCTTTTTGTTTAAATCTTTTGCTATGTCAGTATTCCATATCAGTTTATCTATATTTTTGTTTACTCCCTTTTCATATCTTGCCCACGTATAAGCAAAATACTTACCCTGTTTTTCTGTTATAGAAAACTTTTTGCAAAGCAAATCCTTTATTTCATCGTTGGTTTTATTCTTTTTGGCAGCCTTGGTTATTATCTTAGTAGCTTTTTTTAAATCTATGCTTTTGTCTATGTTCCAAGTAGTAACATCGGCTCTATTTTGCCAAACATATTTTTCTTTGTTGTTTTGATAAAACTGCTCTAAGCCTACGGAATCTATCAAACTCCTATCCCAAACCTCTCTATCCGTTATAGCAAAAATAAGGAGACCATCTTTAAATTCTTGCATAATCTCATTTAATTCAGGATATCTTTCCTCTAATTTGCTATCTGCATATTCAAAAACTTTTCTGTCAACGATAGTTTTATAGAACTTATCCATAAACAAAGGTACATACTCAGGTGTTTGTTTGTGTTGATAAACGTATAACTCATCCAAGAAATCTTTTTGAGTAAAAGAGGTATCTCCAATAGTAAAGACAATTTTATCGCCAATATAATTCGCAGGTAATTGCCAAGTGCCTTCAAATACACTATCTGTTACCAAAGATTTTATTTCATCGAAAACTTTTTTGTCTTCTTTGAAGTTATAATATTCCTTATTTTGATTAACAAAATTTTCTATTGATTTATAACTTCTTACGTCTTTGCTTATACGTTGAAGTATGGTGCCTCTTCTTTCAGATAAAGGTTGTAAAGGGGTAATATTCATAAGTTGGAAAAAATGCCAACCAAATCTTGTCTGTATTATAGGACTTATATCTTCCTCTTTCATATCTTTGAGAAGTGCAATATATTCTGCAGGCAAAGTGTTAGGTCTTTGACGCATAAGCCAACCATTATTTTGAGAAGAATATTGGTCTTCTGAATACTTGCGAGCCACAGAGTCTATTCCCCATTTCTTTACATAAGAATACGCTTCTTCTATCAATTGTTTGGCTTCTTGTTCTGTGTGATTTTGTGTATTTATCCAAACGTGTTTGATATTACAAGTAAAAAATGGTGCTGGTATTCTATCTGTAAGTTTTATTATATGATAGCCAAAATTTGTCCTTACAGGTTGGGAAATTTCACCTTTCTTTAAAGCATAGCAAGCACTCTCAAAGGGATAAACCATAGTCATAGAAGAAAAATATCCCAAATCTCCTTTATTACCAACTATAGCCTTTTGTTCTTCAGTGGCTTCTCTTCCCTTGGCGGAAGGGTCATCAGAATATTCTACGGCCAAAGAGTCAAAATTTTCTCCTCTTAAGGCTTTATTTCTTATCATCAAAGCCTTATTATAAGCCTCTAAGGTATCCTTTGGTGTTGCATTAGCCGGTAGACTTACAAGAATATGAGAGGCACGCAAAAATTCTTTTTCTCTTTGATATGCCTCCTCTACAAGTGAGTCTGTTATAGCAGAGTTATTGATATAAGGCTGTATTGTTTGTTTTCTATAAGAATCAACTTCTTCTACAAAAGACTTTATTGTATCAAGTCCTTCCTCTCTTGCTTGCAAAAGTTTCAGTCTATAATTGATATACAAATCCAAATACTTATTCAAATCCTCTCTGTCTATTGTTTGAGCAGGGGAAACATTGTTTCTATTATACATTTTGAGAAATTCAGTTTTAGTAACTTTTTTCCCCTCTATTTCCAATACAATATCATCCTCCTTTTGTGCCTTTGCAACAAAAACGGATAAGGTAAAAACTGCAAGTAAAATCAATATTTTTTTCATCGTGAGTAATTTGGTGCTTCTTTTGTTATGGTTATATCATGAGGGTGTCCCTCTATAAAACCTGCGTTAGTAATTTTTATAAATTTTGCTTGTCTTAACATTTCCAAATTTTTTGAGCCTGTATAACCCATGCCGGCTTTAAGTCCGCCCACAAGTTGATAAATAACCTCCATTGCACTACCTTTGTAAGGTACTCTACCAACAATACCCTCGGGAACAAGTTTTTTCAAATCCTTTTCGTCCGATTGGAAATAGCGGTCTTTACTTCCGTTTTGCATAGCATCCAAAGATCCCATACCTCTATAGGCTTTGTATTTTCTACCTTCCAAAATAATGGTATCGCCAGGACTTTCCTCGGTACCAGCCAACAACGAACCTGCCATTATGGTTGAGGCACCCGCTGCCAAAGCTTTTACTATATCCCCAGAATATCTTATACCTCCGTCTGCTATAACGGGGATATTCTTATCTTTCAAAACTTCACAAACTCTAAGCACAGCAGTAAGTTGTGGCATACCTATACCGGCAACAACTCTTGTAGTGCAAATACTACCCGGTCCTATACCCACTTTGACAGCATCTGCTCCAGCCTCAGCCAAAAGAAGTGCAGCCTCCGGTGTTGCTATATTACCCACAACTACGTCTACGTCCTTAAATCTATGTTTTATTTCTTTCAAAGCAGTAACTACATTCTTGGAATGACCATGTGCCGTGTCTACAACAATAGCATCTACTCCAGAGGCAATAACTGCTTCTATTCTTTCATACATATCATTTGTAATACCTACACCTGCCGCCACTCTCAATCTTCCCATACTATCTTTGCAAGCCAAAGGTCTTTGTTTAACTTTTATTATATCCCTATAAGTTATAAGCCCAACAAGATGTCCCTCACTATCAACCACCGGCAACTTCTCTATTCTATGTTGTTGCAATATCTCAGCAGCCTCAGCAAAGGTTGTGCCTTGATTGGTGCTTATTACATTTTTGGTCATAATATCTCGCAAAGGTTTGCGTATATCTTTCTCAAACCTAAGGTCTCTATTTGTTACTATGCCTATAAGTTTGTTATCATTATCTACAATAGGAATACCGCCAATAGAAAACTCCCTCATCATTTTGAGAGCATCCTCCACTACTGCATTTTCGTGCAGAGTGGTAGGGTCGGTAATCATACCGTTTTCACTTCTTTTTACCTTTAAAACTTCCTCTGCTTGACGCTCTATAGACATATTTTTGTGCAAGACACCTATACCACCTTCTTGAGCCATAGCAATAGCCATAGGTGCTTCGGTTACTGTGTCCATAGCAGCCGCAACAATAGGAATATTAACGTCTATATTTTTGGAAAAATGACTTTTAACTGTTACTTCTTTGGGAATAATCTCCGAATATGCTGGTACTAAAAGCACGTCATCGTAAGTTAATCCCTCACCAATAATCTTTTCGTTATATGAAAACATATTCTTATACATTTTCGTGCAAATTTACATATTTTTACGAAACTAACAAAATTTTATATGATTTTACAAAAAATAGGCTGAGCCTAATCTATATGGGCAAAGCCTTTACAAACAATATATTTTAATGCTTTGCCCATATAAAACAGGCAATGCCTGCAGGCTGAGCCTGTAACCTATGCTAACTCATAAAAGCCTATCAAAAGTTGTCAAAAAAGGGGGTGAAATTTTTTTTCGGGAAATCGCGTAAATACATAGTTAAAAGCAAAAAATAAGGGTGCTA
>CAZVEO010000031.1:0-23586 GCA_964626385.1 uncultured Bacteroidaceae bacterium | reverse complement strand
AAACCGATTTTGCACCCACAGGGTGCACCCGCAGGGTGTTCTATAAGGGCAAAGCTGTTAAAAAACACATACGCTTAGCGTCTTTAAAACAGCCGGGGCTGCAGGCTGAGCCTGTTAGTCTAAGAATTGCCAGCGAAGACCGTATCTAAATGCAAAAGAATTGTGAGGGTAAAGAGGAGAATTAAAATAATTGCGGTCAATAAATGAGGTTAGATGTATAAGTGAGGCGAAGATAGAAAAGCGTTGTACTTTTATGCTTAAAAATATATCTGCGTAAAGATGGTTACCTATTTTGGTTTCTTGTTGATGGACAAACATACCTGTTTGCGTATGGTATTTATCTGCATAAAAGGAAGTAAAATAATTGATATCTATACCAAAATGTGTTGGCAATTTGCCTTTCATCAAAAAGAAAGAATAATAAACAGATTGTTTTAATGCAAGCAAAGGTACTCGCAAAACATCTTCATTTGAGACTTTTTGTAAAGACAAAATGCCTTTAAAAACGAAGTTTTTGAGAGAAAAATGATTTTTTAAGTTTATCTGGTATAAAGATGTATTGCCCGAATGTAAAGAACAAAGAGTATCAAACCAATAACGCTCCTTTATATCAAAGTAATTTATTTCCAAAGCCAAATATTCTTTGAATAGTAAGCCCAAAGAAAAGGAAAGCGTTTTTGTCTTATTGGTGGAATTGTTCCAAAGGAGATTTTCTGTTTGATAGTGAGAATATATATAGTCGGCTTGTTTGTTTTGTAAATTGGCTTTAAAATAAAATTTTGTACTTACAATATTAAATGGAGGGTGGATGGCAAAAGCAATATTGTAGTCCTTATTATAGATATTATTGGAAAAAGAACGAAGGTAAGACAACTCAGCATAGTCTTTTACACATAGACGCAATTCAGGTGAAAAAACATCAAAATGTTTTTTTTCTAAAGAATCTGCAAAAGTTATTCTATCGTAATTGAGTCCTAAATGAATAGGAAAAAGAATTTCTTTTTTTGTAACATTTGTCCAATAAATAGAGTTGCGTTGCAATGTGGTAGCAAGGCTATCCAACTGCAATTTGTTTTCATCTGTGTAAAGACGAGCATATTTTTCATAACTTATGCTATGCACCAACGCTCCGTAATTTTTATCTTGTTTGGTGGATAATCTAAGTGCTTGATTGAAATAAAATTCGTTTGTTTTCCACTTGGACCAACCGCCTGTCAAATAAGTGGGATAGGTTTCCATAGAAGAATAGTCATTATTGATAAACAAACTATCGGCAAGTATTCCTCCGTTTTCCAAAATATAGGCACGAGAATGCACAAAGGCAGCAGAATTTTTGTAGAGTCCTTTGGGTGAAATATAATTTAAGGAAAGATTAAAAAACTGATTCATTACCTGAGAGTTAGCCAAATTTCCGTCCGCATAATTGACATTGTAATCCAACTGTAAATTAAGTCCTTTGTATAAATTTTTTGCAAAAACAACATCAAAATATTGTTGTGCATCAGTACCAGCACTATAAGAAAAAGCGGAGTAAGCCTGTTGATTTTGAAAATACTTAACAGCATTGACCTTGGCAGAAAAAAGAGAATATGAGTCCAGAGTATTATTTATAAAAACGTATGGTTTATAATTATTGGGTTGTAACTGATAAGAAAGAATATTTTCTGTTTTATAAATAAGGTCTTGGCTTGGAGTACCCATAAGGGAAAGATATTGATAAATGGAATTATCAGGCAAAAGTATTGGGTCATAATAATGTATATCAGAAAAATCATCATCAAGCCTAAACAACTCTTTGACAATATAATCTGTTTTAGAAGAATGAAAATAAAAAACTTTTTGCAGTGAAGTATCTTTTGTTTCAGCAGAAAAATCTCTTTGTTGCCCCAAAACAAAGCTTGGGACAACAAAGATAAAGATTAAAAAGATTATAAATACATTTATTTTCATAAAATGAAAATAGCAAACATCTCTACTTTAAAGAGGATGTTCCATCAGCCAACGCTCGCAATCTATGGCGGCCTTAGCTCCTGAACCAGCAGCCACAATGGCTTGTTTATAAACAGCGTCCTGCACATCCCCTGCTGCAAAAACACCTTCCACACTCGTATAAGAAGATGCTCCTTTTGTAAGAATGTAGCCATTAGCATCCATATCAAGTTGCCCTTGGAAAACTTCTGTATTTGGAATATTCCCTATGGCAACAAAAACTCCCATAAGGTTGATATCTTTAGTTGTTTCTCCATTGGAAGAAACAATTCTAAGCCCTGTCACTCCGCTTTCATCACCTAAGATTTCCAAAGGTTTGTGCTGCCAAATTACTTCTATATTTTCTTTACTTAAAAGCATATCTTGCACCACTTTACTTGCTCTCAAAACATCTCTTCTTACTATAAGATATACTTTGTTGCAAATAGTGGAAAGATACAAAGCCTCGCTACACGCCGTATCTCCTCCACCTATAACGGCAACATCTTTTTTTCTATAAAAAAAACCATCACAAGTAGCACAAGTACTTACCCCCATTCCTCTAAACTTTCTTTCACTTTCCAAGCCCAACCAACGAGCAGAGGCTCCTGTGGAAATGATAACACTTTGAGTCAAAATTTGAGTATTATCCTCTGTTACAAGAACAAACGGACGTTTGGAAAAATCCACTTGCTTTATAACTTTGTTCTCTATCTCTACCTCAAAACGTAAGGCTTGTTTTTTTATATCTTCCATAAGACCCGCACCAGAAATACCCATAGGGTAACCGGGAAAATTATCTATTTGGTGTGTCATAGTTATTTGACCACCGGGAGCATTACCCTCAAAAAGCAATGGCTTTAAACCCGCCCTTGAAGCGTAAATACCTGCCGTATATCCTGCAGGACCTGAACCTATGATAACACATTTTCTTATCTCTGTAGCCATATTCTTTTGTTTTTTTATCTTATTATAACTTTATAAAAAATACAGAAAGGAAAGATTTTATTCTTTTCATTTCTGCATACGAACAATTATTTTTTTTATTCCACTTCTGCAATAATTTTCAACACCGTTCTTGAAGGATTGGTATTAGAAGAAACAGTAACAAGTTTTTCTATACGAATGCCACTTGTACCCTTAGAATCATAGGTAACCGAAATCATACCCTCCTCACCGGGTTTTATAGCATTTTTGGGATAATCAGCAACCGTACAACCACAGTTTGCAGAAACATCACCTATCACCAAATCATTATCTCCAACATTCTTAAATTTGAAACTTCCCGTTACCTTTTCACCGGAGCGTATGGTATGAAAATTAAGCACGTCATTCTCAAACTTTATTGCCGCTTGATTTTCTATTACTGAAACATCTATATTTTCCTTATTCTTACTACAACCAACAAACAATAAAAATAAAACACCCAAGCAAACAATTAGGAGTGTATTTATTTTACTACTTTTGCAGTTGTGTTTGTTCCAACAAATATTCATCATCGTTATATTTATGTATTTTATTTTCAGTTCTCAAATCTATTATTATTCTATCCAAAATACCATTGATAAACAAATGACTCTTATCAGTGGAGAATTCTTTGGAAAGTTCTATATACTCATTCAAAGTTACTCTTAACGGAATGATAGGGCAGTAGATAAATTCGGTTATTGCCATTTTAATTATTAAAGTATCCAAGAAAGCCAACCTATCCATATCCCAATTAAGTATCCTTCTATTTATCATTTTGTCATACTCCTCCTCATGCAAAAGAGTATTTCTAAAAAGATTTTTCATAAAATCTTGGTCGGTCTCAACGATATCATCCGATTTTTTATCAAAAGGTGTGGAAAGAAGTTTGTTTTCCCCATCTTTTTCCTCCCAATTTCTCAATAAAACTATTACTATCTGACAAACATATTCATAATCGTCTTCCCAAGAAAATTTCTTCTCAATAAGCAAATCATAGAAATTAGAATTTTTGATAATGTAATTTTTAAATAACTGCACAATAGCCCTTCTATGTTGCTCAAAAGTTACATTATCCTCTTCCATATATTCCTTATAAGAGTCAGAATTGCGAAATTTTAGAAATATTTGTTTCAACAACTCACTCTGCTCATGCCAATTGATGTGCAGTCTTTTTATACCATCAGTCAGTTGCTTACACTCTGCCAAACAATCAAACATAGGGTTGTTGACAAATCTGTATGAAGGTTTTTTTTCTTGTTCTGTAGGACGAAATTTATTTTTTCCCTCCTCTATCACTTCAATAGCAATGTCTTTGATTTCAAAAAGAACAGAGAGCAGGTATATTTCCAAATCAAACATCTCCTCAATGTTTGCAAACATCCAATGTTCCTGAATATTGCTGTCTGTTCTGCCCGCAATATGGTAGGCGTATAAAGATTGAAGAACTTTTGCTCTCAAAAAATGTCTATTTAGCATTTTTTTAGTTTTTTTATTGTTAGAACTCTGCCCATTGATACTCTAAAAACGGAATGCAAAGGTAACACTATTTTTTGGAAATTGTGCAAGTTATCTAAAAAAGTTTTATTTTTGCAAAAAGTAAAAAGAGTAAAAAATATGAGTGAAATAATGAATAAATCAGGGCTATCCTGTGTTTTTCCCGGACAAGGGGCTCAGTTTATAGGTATGGGAAAAGACCTATATGATAATAATGAAGAGTGTAAAGCAATGTTTGAAAAAGCCAATGAAATACTTGGTTTTAGAATTACAGATATAATGTTTTCCGGAACTGAAGAAGAACTTAAACAAACAAAGGTTACTCAGCCTGCTGTGTTTTTACATTCGGTTATTTTGGCTAAAGCTATGGGCGAAAAGTTTGCTCCAAGTATGGTTGCTGGTCATTCTTTGGGAGAATTTTCGGCTCTTGTAGCTGCAAAAGCGATGAATTTTGAAGATGGACTAAAACTTGTTTCCATTCGTGCCAATGCTATGCAAAAAGCTTGCGAAGCCAACCCTAGTACTATGGCCGCTATTATGGGCTTAGAGGACAAGATAGTAGAAGAGGTTTGCAAAAGCATAACAGACCAGGTTGTAGTACCTGCAAATTATAATTGCCCTGGTCAATTGGTAATCTCTGGTTCTATGGAGGGTATTGCAAAGGCTTGTGAATTATTAAAAGAAAAAGGAGCAAAACGTGCTTTGCCTTTGAAAGTTGGAGGTGCTTTTCATTCTCCTTTGATGGAAAGTGCAAGACAAGAGTTGGCAGAAGGAATAAAAAATACCACTTTTGCTACTCCTATATGTCCTGTTTATCAAAATGTAGATGCCTTGCCTCATACTTCACCTGAAGAAATAAAAGAAAATCTTGTAAAACAACTAACCTCATCTGTTCTTTGGACAAAAATAGTTCAGAATATGTATAAAGATGGAGCAAGAGAATTTATTGAGGTTGGCCCTGGTACTGCTTTGCAAGGAATGATAAAGAAAACATTGACCGATGTTAGTTTATCTTCGGCAAGCATATAAATTTTAGTATTCAACAGAGTTCTATTCTTTTTGAAAAAAAAATAGTTAATAAAAAAATAATAAGCATAGTTATATGATAACAAATAATTTTGCCAAACGTCACAACGGACCTCAGGCACAAGATGTTGAGAAGATGCTCAAAACCATAGGAGTGTCTTCGATAGAAGAACTTATAGATAAAACAATACCAAAGCAAATTCGTTTGAAAAAGGATTTGAATCTTCCCGTGGGAATGAATGAATTTGAATATCTTAATCATATAAAAAGCATAGCAGCAAAGAATAAAATATATAAATCTTATATAGGACAGGGCTATTACAATACTATTTTGCCTGCCGTATTGCAAAGAAATATTTTAGAAAACCCAGGCTGGTATACTTCTTATACTCCTTATCAAGCGGAGATTTCTCAGGGAAGATTGGAGGCTTTGTTTACCTACCAAACTCTTGTAGCCTCTTTAACTTCTATGCCTTTAACCAATTGCTCTCTTTTGGATGAAGCAACAGCAGACGCTGAGGCTATGCTTATGTTTTATTATTCTCGTTCTCGTCAACAACAAAAAGACAATGTAAATAAATTTTTTGTTGATGAAAACTTGTTTGATCAATGTATAGAGGTTATAAAGACCCGCGCTTTGCCAAAGAATATAGAACTTGTAATAGGTAATGCAAATGAGATAAAATTGGATAATACTTATTTTGGTGCTATTGTACAATATATAAGTAAATATGGCGAAGTTAACGATTACAGCCAATTTATATCCAATGCAAAAGTACAAGGAATAAGAGTTGCTGTGGCTTGTGATTTGATGTCTTTGGCTCTTTTGACTCCTCCGGGAGAAATGGGAGCAGACGCTGTTACTGGTACATCGCAACGTTTTGGTAATCCTATGGGTTTTGGTGGTCCTAACGCTGCTTTTTTGGCAACTACAGATGAATTTAAACGTAATTTGCCAGGCAGAATAATAGGTCAAACCGTAGATATGCAAGGAAACAAAGCCTTTCGTTTGGCTTTGCAAACAAGAGAGCAACACATCAAGCGTGAAAAAGCAACCTCAAACATATGTACCGCAACAGCTCTTATGGCAATAGTAAGTGCTATGTATGCTTGTTATCATGGAGCGGATGGTATAAAAGAAATTGCTCTTGATATTCACTGTTTAGCAAAAAAACTTGCTTGTGAGGCGGAAAATTATGGTTACAAACAAATAAATAAAGTTTATTTTGATACTCTTTGCTTTACTTCCTCTGTTAGCACAAAAAACATTGAAACAGAGGCTTTAAAAGAGGAGATAAACTTTAACTACATAGACGAAAAAACATTCTCCATTTCTTTGGACGAAACAACTTCTAAGGAAGATATAAATACAATACTTTCCGTACTTGCAAAGGCTAATAACAAAGAGTTTAAAGCTTTAGACGAATGTTATTGCAAGAAAGAGATAATCAATAAAGAATTGCAACGTACTTCTGCCTTTATGACAGAGAAGGTTTTTGCTTTGTATCATTCGGAAACAGAGATGATGAGATATCTTAAAAAACTTGAAGTAAAAGATTTATCTCTAAATCGTGCCATGATACCTTTGGGCTCCTGCACAATGAAACTTAATGCTGCTATGGAAATGATTCCTTTCACATGGCCAGAGTTTACAAACATTCATCCTTTTGCGCCTAAGAATCAAGCCTTAGGTTATGAGGAACTGATAAACAATATGAATGATATACTTGCCGAAGTAACCGGTTTTGCTAAAGTTTGTTTCCAACCAAATTCTGGTGCTGCGGGAGAGTATGCAGGATTGACAACAATAAGAAATTATCAAATAGCCAATGGTCAAGCAAACAGAACTGTATGTTTGATACCTGCTTCTGCACATGGAACAAACCCTGCTTCTGCAGCAATGGCTGGTATGGATATTATAATTGTAAAATCCACTGAAGACGGCGAAATAGATGTGGAAGATTTGAGACAAAAGGCAGAAGATAATAAAGACAATCTTTCTTGCTTAATGATAACCTACCCTTCTACGCACGGAGTCTTTGAGGAAAGAATACTTGACATTGTTAATATAATACATTCCAATGGTGGTTTGGTTTATATGGACGGTGCAAATATGAATGCTCAAGTTGGTTGGACTGGCCCTGGTTACATAGGAGCAGATGTTTGTCATATGAATTTGCACAAAACATTTGCTATGCCTCATGGTGGTGGTGGTCCTGGTGTAGGTCCTATTGCATGTACAAAAGAACTTGTTGATTATTTGCCTACAGAGAAAAAAGGTACTCCTGTATCTGCCACTCCTTTTGGCTCAGCAATGTTACTGCCTATTACATACGCTTACTTAAAACTTCTTGGTAGAGATGGTTTGAAAGAGGCTACGGCTTATGCAATACTTAATGCTAATTATATGCGTTGCAGATTAAAAGACCATTACAATATCTTGTATCATGGCTCTCAAGGAATGTGTGCGCATGAGTTTATTTTGGATTGCAATCAATTTTCTTTGAGTAGTGGAGTACAATGTGGAGATATAGCAAAACGTCTTATGGACTATGGTTTCCACGCTCCTACTGTTGCCTTCCCTGTACACGGCACCCTTATGATAGAACCTACAGAGAGTGAGCCTTTGAGTGAGATAGACCGTCTGTGCGATGCACTTATTCAAATAAGAAAAGAAGTCAAAGATATAGAAGAGGGTAAGGCAGATAAGAAAAATAATCTTATAATGAACGCTCCTCATACTATGCAAGTTATATGTGCTGATAATTGGGATAGACCTTATACAAGACAAGAGGCTGCTTTTCCATTACCATACAATGATAAGTATTGGCCAATGAGTGGAAAAGTAGATGATGCTTTTGGCGATAGAAATCTTGTTATCAAGTGGGAGGAATAAAAATTATAATACTTTAATTGCACAACAAAAGAAGGTGTATCTTTTATGAGATACACCTTCTTATTTTACAACTATATATTGTTGTTATTCTACTACTAATTTTTTGTTTGTTATGCCACTATTTGTTTTTACTCTAAGAATATAATTGCCTTTTGGTAAATAAGAAGTATTTATTTTTGTATTATAACCATTTACTTTCTTGCTTAATACTTGCTCTCCCAATATATTATATATATCTATATCTTTGATTTTGAAAGAACACTGCACAATTACCTCATCCATAGCAGGATTTGGAAAAACATTTGTATATCTCTCCACTATAGATACATCTTTAATGCCTACCTCTTTCTGCCTACTTCCTATCATTTGTGCAAAGGTTCTTGTCCTTGGACATAGCAACACAAAGCAAATAATTAAAATTAATAAAAACGTTCGTCTCATAATAAACTCCCTTTCTTTTTTTGTTTTTTTTTAATCAACGTTAAACTTTGGCAAGGTTATAAACGATTTCTTAACAGCCAAAATATTTTTACATTTTTACCCTTAAAAATTTTTTTTGGAAAATCGCATAAATACCTATTTAAAAGTAAAAAATAAGGATGTCACTACTGATTATCAAAGAGTTAACCTTTTTAGAAGGGTAGAAATTGGGCATTTTTATTGATTTTCAGCGTTTTCGAAGCATTTTTTGAAGAAAAATTTTGCAAAATCGGGAATTTGCAAAAATGAATCTTCGTTTTATTTCGACGAATCTTCGTTTCGAGAAATCGAAACGAAGATTCGTTATCGTTGATTATCAAGTAGTTACAAGGGTAAAAATCGTTAATTTTGTGGTAGGTATCTTTTTCTCTTACAAAGTTACGAAGATTTTTTGACCTGACCAAACGCGTGCACACTTTTTATTTGTAACTAATTGATAATCAGTAAACCGATTTTCTCATTTTTTTTGTAAGTTTTGATAGGTTTGAATAGGTTGTTATGAGTTACAGGCACAGCCTGTCTTATAGGGGCAAAGCCTTTGTCCTATTCATAACTTATAACAACTTATCTTAACCTATGCTAACTTATAAAAAAAACAAGTTTGTTTTATTTTATTGAGGCTATAAGTTGTTTGGTGTAAGAGGTTTGTGGGTGGTTGTATATTTGTTCAGGGAAGTTTTCTTCTATTATTTCTCCGCTTTTCAAAACAATGATTTTATCAGACATATACTTTACCACACTCAAATCGTGAGAAATAAAAATATATGCAAGGTTGTAATTCTGTTTCAAATCATTAAGAAGATTGAGTACTTGTGCCTGCACACTTACATCCAAAGCCGAAACACTTTCATCGCAAATAATTATCTCTGGATTAACAGATAAAGCCTTAGCTATTCCCACCCTTTGTCTTTGACCACCAGACAATTCGTGCGGATAACGAAAATAAAAATCTTTACTTAGACCAACTTGCTCCAACAATTGCAATGTTTTTTCTTTTCTTTCCTCATTGTTTGAGTATATGTTATGTACATGCATAGGTTCCTCTATCTCTTTGCCTATGGTTTTACGTGGATTTAAGGAAGAGTACGGGTCTTGAAATATTATTTGTATGCGTTTTTTCTGTTCATATTTCTCTTTTTTTGATAGGTCTGCAGTATTTTTTCCTTTAAATTTTATTTCTCCACTACTTTTTTCTATAAGTTGTACTATTGCTCTGCCTATGGTTGTCTTGCCAGAGCCAGATTCTCCAACAAGCCCCAAAGTTTCTCCTTTATGTAGTTGAAAAGAAATATTTTTTAAGGCGGGAAAAACTTTTTTTGCTTTGCCAAAGATGTTTTTGCCTATTATATAATCAACACTAATATTTTCTACTTCAAGCAAAGGAGGTTGTGAGTAAATTTTGTTTCTATCTTCCAAATCTTCCTCTTGTGTTATTATGCTTATTTCGGGATGTTCATTACTAAGAAAATCTTTAACACTTAACAATCGTTTTGGTTTATAATCCAAAGGAGGACGGGATGCTATCAGTCCTTTGGTATAAGGATGCTTGGGAAAAGAGAAAATTTCTTTTACAGAGGCTTGTTCTATAATACTACCCTGATACAACACTGCCACATCATCAGCAATTTTACTCACCACTCCCAAATCATGAGTAATAAAAAGTATACTCATTTGATGTCTTTTTTGCAAATCTTTTAATAGGTTAAGTATTGTATCTTGCACGCTTACGTCTAACGCTGTAGTAGGTTCATCGGCTATAAGCAGTTGAGGCGCACAACTAATGGCCATCGCTATCATTACTCTTTGTCTTTGCCCACCGGATAATTCAAAAGGATAGGATTTATAAGCACGCTCTACATCAGGCAAAAGTACTTCTTTAAACAAATTCAATGTTTTTTGCTTGGCTTCTTTTTTGCTGATTTTATTGTGTATCAAAAGCATTTCCTCCACTTGTTTACCACAACGTTTGGTTGGATTTAGAGCAGTCATAGGTTCTTGGAATATCATGGCAATTTTTTTGCCTCTTATCTTTCTATATTCTTTTTGAGAAAGTTGAGTAAGGTCTGTTGAAATCAAAGTGTTATTTTCTTGTTTGTCAAAAAAGATTATTTTTCCATAGGAAATTTTGGCGTTTTTTTTGTCTAATATATTCATTATAGACAAAGAAGTAACACTTTTGCCTGAGCCAGACTCTCCAACAATGGCAGTAATACCTGCTCTTTTGACTGAAAGATTTACTCCTTTTACAACTTCTTTCCATTGCTTTTCTTTTTGGAAAGAAACACAAAGATTTTCTATTGACAATACTCTTTTTTTCAACTCCATAAAAATAAACTGTAAAAAATGTATTGCAAAGATAGAATTTTTATTTTATACCTTAGTATTATAACTATCAAAAATGTAGTAACTTCGCAAAATATTTTTCAAGTTTATAAAAAGAACATAATAATATCAAAACATGAAAAAATTAATTGTCTCAACATTGCTTTTGTTGTTTTGTTTTAGTGCTATATCGCAACAAACCTTAATAGAAAAACGCAAAGGACGTAACAAATATGTTAAACAACAAATGGACTCTATGTCGCTTAGACAAATGGTGGGACAAATGATAATGATTGATTCTTATGCCAAAGATGACAGCAATTATTACAAAAACATACTTTATCAAATAGATTCTAATTTTGTTGGCGGTGTGTGTTTTTTCAAAGGAAATCAAAAAGATTTGCTTAAACTCAATAAACTCTATGATTCTCACTCTCAAATTCCTCTTTTTATTGCCATAGACGGAGAATGGGGACTAAATATGAGATTGTCCGAAATAGAAACATTTCCTCTAAATATGACCTTGGGAGCCTTACCAAAGAACAAATATCATTTGGTTAAGGATATGGCTTGCGTTATTGCCAAACAATGCAAAAGTTTGGGTATAAATATAAACTTTGCTCCGGTTGTAGATATAAACATTAACCCCGATAATCCCGTTATAAATATGCGTTCTTTTGGACAAGACAAGTATAAGGTAAGTATTTTGTCAAGTAAATATGTAGAAGGACTGCAAGAAAATGGTATTATGGCTGTTGTGAAACATTTTCCCGGTCACGGAGATACCGAAACCGACTCACATAAAGCCACTCCTATTATTAAACATGATAAATATTTTATAGATTCTGTGGATGTTTACCCTTTTCGTTACAACATTAACAAAGGAGCGTGGGCTACGATGGTTGGACATTTGCAAGTACCTGCTTTGAGTAAAGATAGTTTAAAAGTTGCTACAATAAACAAAGATATAGTAAAAGGGTATTTGCAAGAAGATTTGGGCTTTGAAGGATTGGTTTTTACTGATGCCATGAATATGAAGGGGCTAACCAACCTATATGCAGATGGTGAAGCTGAGGTTTTGGCTATACTTGCAGGTGTTGATATTTTGCTTATGCCTGAAAATACAGACAAAGCAATAGAGGCTATCATGACAGCAATAGAGGAAGGAAGAATACCAAAAAAAATAGTAGAACAGAAATGTAAAAAAATACTTTCTTGGAAATATGATATGGGATTGGTAAACAATAGAGGCGAATACTCTCCCATAGACTCCAATTTACATAAGAAAATAAGTGAATTAAATGAACAAATAACCGAAAACACTATTACATTGCTTAATGGCAAAGGGCAAATAGAGAAAAAAAATAATTTCTCTTTTACAGATAAAGACACTGTTTCTCTTGTGCTTTTGGGAAATGCTGATTTTGAAGTTTTGATTTCAAATTTGACCACAGACATACCAGCAAAAATCTATAGAATACATTCCAAAATGAAAGACAAAGAAGTGGATAGTATTATTTTTGCCATAGATTCAACCAAGACAATAGTAACTGCTTTAGATGGAACAAGATTTTCCAACTCAAAATCAAAATATGGAATACCGGATATTAGCATAGAGGTATTAAACAAATTAGAAAAAAGGTGTAAAGACAATATTCTCCTTATGTTTTGCAACCCGTACACACTTAAACTAATAGACTCTTCTTTTGAATGCAAAGCCTTTGTTATTGCATACGAAAACAACAAATATACTCAAAAAGCGGTTGCCAAATTTTTAAAAGGAGAAACAAAAGCCAAAGGCTCTTTACCTGTCAGTGTCAAAAGAACTCATATCATAGAAAATGAAGGACAAGAAAATAATAGCATTTCTTTGGAGGAAAAGTTTTATATGGACAATAATATAAATTTGTCAACAATAAGTAAAATAGACTCCATAGCACAGAAAGGCATAACTGAAAAAGCCTATCCAGGTTGTCAAGTTTTGATAGCAAGGGATGGAAAAATAATATATGATAAGAATTTTGGCTATCATACATACGACAATCAAAAAGAGGTAACCACAAACACCCTATATGATGTAGCCTCCCTTACAAAAATAATGGCTACCACTATAGCAGTAATGCGTCTTTATGAAGAGAATAAAATAGAACTTGATGCTCAAATCTCCGATTACGTACCTGAATTAAAGAAAATGGAAGTAGGAAAACTGACTATTAAAGAATTGCTTTCTCATTATACTACATTACCTGCCACCTACCATTTTGCTCAAAAAAAACTTAAAGGCAAAAACATACATCAAGCCATCTTAAAGGAAATGAAACACGTACCATTGAGAGAAAAAAAATACACCTATTCGGACTTAAATTTTTTATTGTTACAATATGCAATAGAAAACATAACAAACGAAGGACTTGATGAATATGTACAAAGAGAGTTTTATACTAAAATGAATTTGCAAAACACAACTTTTAATCCTTTATTAAATGGTGTAAATATAGAAAACATTGCACCGACAGAATACGATACTACTACAAGAAAAGAACTAATTTTGGGACAAGTACATGACCCTTTGGCTTATCTAAACAACGGTGTTTGTGGCAATGCGGGGCTATTCTCTACTGCTGAAGACCTTTTTAAAATCTGTCAAATGTTATTAAACAAAGGCGAATTTGAAGGAGTCAGATATTTAAATTCATCAACCATAGAAGTTTTTAATGAAAGATATTTTGCAGATTTAGGTATAAGACGAGCATTAGGTTTTGACAAACCCTTGATAAAAGGACAGTCCTCTCATTGTTCACAATATGCCTCTCAACAAAGTTTTGGACATAATGGTTTTACGGGTACTTATATCTGGATAGAGCCAAAAAATAATACTATTGTTATTTTTCTATCCAATAGAGTTTATCCTTATAGTTCACCCAATAAACTTTCAAGAATGAATATACGTACAGATATCAACGATTTGATTTACCAACTTTGATGCTTTGTGTTTTATTTTTTGTAAAAAATATCATAAATTTGCAAACTCAAAAGCAATAATAAAAGAGAGTATGTGGACATTGTATAAAAAAGAGATAAGTAGTTTTTTAACCTCACTTATAGGATATATAACCATAGTTGTTTTTCTTTTGGTCAATGGTTTATTTCTTTGGGTTATAAGTTCTTCTTCTTGGAGTTTCAATATCTTTGACAGCACAATAGCCTCTTTGGACGGGTTGTTTGCTTTGAGTCCATGGCTGTTTTTGTTTTTGATTTCTGCTATTACAATGAAAATGTTTGCCGAAGAAAAGAAAAATGGCACCATAGAAATATTACTTACCAAACCCATAAGCGATATTTCCATAATAATGGCAAAATTTTTAGCAGGCTTAACAATAGTTATACTCTCTGTTTTGCCTACAATGATTTATATAATATGTGTCTATCAGCTGGGTTCTCCTGTTGGCAATATGGATATGGGAAGTACATTAGGCTCTTATATTGGACTTGTTTTTTTGGGAGGAGTGTTTGTTAGCATAGGTATTTTTGCCTCTTCTATAACAGATAATCAAATAGTTTCCTTTATAACCTCTCTAATACTTTGTTTTGTTGTCTATATAGGTTTTACTTTTATTTCTTGGATACCTTTTTTGTCAAAAGTAGACTTGGGAATACGCTCTTTGGGTATAGAATATCATTATGCATCAATGAGCAGAGGAGTTATTTCCTTAAAGGATGTAATCTATTTTATTAGTGTAACAACATTTTTTATTTTTTTAACAAGAGTTACTCTACCTGTTGCAAGTAAAATATCGGTTAAGTTTAGTTATATAATACAACTTTTGGTATGTTTGGGGGTAATACTTGTATTGAATGTGGGGGCATATTTTTTTACAAGAGCAGAAATAGACCTTACAAAAGAAAAACGCTATTCACTTACTCCTATAAGCAAAAAGCTATTAAATAATGATAAGGATGCCCTTTATAAAATAGAGGATGTTTTAACTATTCGTTGTTATTTAGGAAAAGATATTCCTGTCCAATACAAGGAGTTGAGAAAATCTTTAATTGAGAAGTTAGACGAATTCCGCTCTTATAATTCTACTATTCAATATGATTTTGTAGACCCTAATCTATACGAGGGAGAGAAGAAAGTAGAATTTTATCAAAAGTTATTCAAGCGTGGTTATCAACCTTTATTAATAGAAACAAATAGCGGAGCAAAATCAGAACAACAATATATTTTTCCATATATAGAGGTTTCTTATAAGGGTAGGACAGCTTTTCATTCTGTTATAGATATGGGCTATGCTTTTTCTGATGCTGCAATGATACAAAACAGTATTCAGAATTTGGAATATATGCTTTACACCTCTATACAATCAGTTCTTAGGGATATAAAACCTTCTGTTGCTTTTCTTTATGGACAAGAGGAAATGCCCGTAGAAAGAATTTGGGATATGATACAAACTTTGGATATGCGTTATATGGTGGATTCCGTTTCAATTGATGGCAAGATAGATGCTTTGATAGAACGCAAATATAACGAAGACAGTTCCATATCATTTCGCAAAAAATATGAGTGTATAATTATCGCCAAACCTCAAAAGCCTTTTACAGCAAAGGATATGTATATTTTGGACCAATATGTAATGAGAGGTGGCAAAATACTTTGGTTGATAGACCCTTTGAGTGCAAGTATGGACTCTTTGCAATCACAAGCCTCTACTATGGCTATAAGTGTAAGGACGGGAGCAGAAGAAATGTTGTTTAGTTATGGAGCAAAACTAAATACCAATCTTATTATGGATTTGCAGTGTGTTAAAGTACCTATTGTTACAGGTATGTATGGCAATGGAACTCCTCAAATGACTATGTACCCTTGGAACTTTTTTGCTCAACTTTCCTCAAACTCCAACAGCGTTATTTCTCAGAGAATAAATTCAGTTAAGACGGAGTTTGCCTCTACAATAGATAGCGTAGAAACCAATAGCCGTATTAGGTATATTCCTTTGTTGCAAACCTCAGAAAATACTCGCTTATTAAATGCTCCTGTCAATGTTTCTTTACAAATGTTAAAGCAAAAACAAGATACTCGTCTGTTTAATCAAGGAAAACATACGGTAGCAATGCTTATGGAAGGAGAATTTTCTTCTGTGTTTAGAAACCGTTTGCCAGAGGAAATGTTGGGTAATTCTATGATAGCCAATCTTAATAGCTCTGACTCTACGGCTATGATAGTTGTAGCCGATGGTGATATGATAAAAAATGATTTCAAACAAGGTAGAATAGTACCTTTAGGCTATGATATTTATACTCATCAAATGTTTGGAAACAAAGACTTTTTACTCAATTGTGTAGATTATCTTTGCGGTAATAAGGAATTGATTCCTTTGAGAAATAGAGAAGTTGTCGTAAGACGTTTGGATATGGCAAAGATAGAAAAAACAAGAAATTCATGGGCAGTCTTTAATATTTTTGCTCCATTGGTTGCTATTTCGCTTTTGGGTGGAGCAATGTCTATAATAAGAAGAAACAAATTTAGAAAATAAAAGAATAGTAATATTTTATGAATCTTAAACAGTTATTTAACAAAATAAAACCTAAGAACAGAAAACAAAGAAACATTTTTGGACTTATCATCTTTATTGTGCTTGTTGGTGTAGTCAGTATAGTTTGGATAAACAACTCCAAATCTTCTACCATAGAACAAAATTACCATATAAAAAACATTGACTCGGTGGTCAAAATAGTTATAGAAGATAAGTTGGGCAATAGTGTCGTGTTGGAAAAACAACATGATTCTCTTTGGACAGTAAATAAGGACTATGAGTGTAATCAAATAACAATGGAGGGATTTTTGGAGGTCTTGTCCAATATGAGAATCAAAGAAGCTGTACCCAATGCTGCAATAAATAACGTAGTTAAATCTTTAGCAACAAATGGCAAAACAACAAGTATTTATACCGAAGATTATCTTATAAACTTGGGTTTTATACGATTGTTTAAGCGTACTCATTTGAGCGAAACTTATTTTGTTGGTAGTGAAACTCAAGACCGTTTGGGTACATATATGTTAAAAAAGGGAGAAAAAATACCGAATGTTATGTATTTGCCTATTTTTAGAGGATACATATCGGCTCGTTTTTCTGCAAATGCTGACGATTGGAAATCTCATAATATATTTCGTTACAAACAAAGTGAAATTAAACGACTTACAATAGATATTCCCAATCAAAAGTCTCAATCTTTTTCTTTGTTAAACAATGGCAAAGGTTTTGATTTTTTGGACTACAATGGCAAGCAAATAAATAATTTTGACACTGCAAGAGTGGTGGCTCTGTTGTCTTCTTTTGTAAATATGAACTATGAATCCATTGCCAAAAATATAAGCAAAGAAGAACAAGACACAATATTTAATCACATTCCTTTATATGTTATAAGTATAGATAACCAGAAAGGGAAAAAAGAAACAATGACCATTTACTTAAAACCGGGAGATGATGAGATTGAGATAAGTGACTCTAAACAAGGCTTTATTATTTCAATGTCTGATATAAATCGTTGCTATGCTCTTACTTCTAAAACTAAAGACACTCTTATCATGCAATACTTTACTTTGGACAATGTGCTTCAACCGGCAAGTTATTTTATAAAAAACAATATTCAATAGCAAACAATAAGTAAAAAAACAATATTATGAAACGTAACTTCTTATTTATCTTTGTGATATTAGCATATTTTACAAATTTTGCTCAATATACAGAAAAAGTAAATCCCTTTGTAGGTACTGATGCTCATGGTCATACCTATCCAGGAGTTATTGCTCCTTTTGGTATGGTGCAATTATCACCCGATACTCGTCTTGGAGGTTGGGACGGATGTTCTGGCTATCATTATTCGGATAGTATGATTTATGGTTTTTCCCATACTCATCTTAGTGGTACAGGTTGCGAAGATTTGTGCGATATACTTTTTATTCCGACAACAAAGGAAAAAAATGAAAATGATTTTCGTTCCGCTTTTTCTCATCAAAAAGAAAAGGCTTTTGCGGGTTACTACTCTGTTGAATTACAAAATGGAATTACTTGTACTTTTACAGCAACTCAAAGACTTGGTTATCACAAATATAAATTTCCCAAAGAGTCTGAAAATTTTGCTATTGTAATAGATATGTTACACAGAGATAAAACATTGGAATGGAATGTAGAAATAATTGATAAATATACCGTTGTAGGCTATCGTAATTCCAAATCTTGGGCTGAAGAGCAAAAAGTGTATTTTGCAGCAAAATTTAGCACTCCTATAATTGAACACAATCTTAATAAAGAAACAGGCAAATTATATTTAAATTTTTCTTCTTCCGATTTGGAAGCAAAGGTTTCGCTCTCTTCTGTTAATTACATAGGAGCATTAAAAAATCTTAATTCCGAAGAATATAATTTTGATGAGGCTTTCAAAGAAAATCAACGTCTTTGGAATTCTGCTTTGGGCATTATTGAAATAGAGGGAGGTACCGAGCAACAGCAAAGAACCTTCTATACCTCCCTTTATCATTGTATGATTTCTCCAACTTTGTATTCTGATATAGACGGAAAATATAGAGGAATGCACAGAGAAAAAATAGAAGGTGAAAGAGAAGCAAATAATATTTTTGTTGCAAAAGACTATAACAGATATACAACTTTTTCTCTTTGGGATACTTATCGTACGCTTAATCCTCTTATGACAATAATCAATCCAGAAATTTGTAAAGATTTTGCAAAAACTTTCAAAGACATGTATTTGCAAATGGGGGAATTACCTATGTGGGAATTGCATTCTTGGGAAACTTATTGTATGATAGGAGCCCATGGAGTCAGCGTCCTTGCTGAATGGATTCTAAAAGATATCGTACCTGCTGACGAAATTTTTCTTCAGTCTATGATAGCAACAGTTAATCAGGATGAGCGTGGTTTAAAATTTTTTAACGAGAACGCCTATATATCTTCCGAACAAGAACACGAAAGCGTATCAAAGACTGTTGAATATGCTTACAATATGTATTGCATTGCTCTTGTTGCTCAAAAAATGGGCAAGCAAGATATTTATAACGAATACATTAGAAAAGCACAATATTATAAAAATCTTTTCAACCCACAGAATACTTTTATACAACCAAAAGAAAACGGGAGATTTTTACCAAATTTTGACCCAAAACAAGTAGATATCAATTATACAGAGGGTAATGGTTGGCACTACACTTTTTACGCTCCACAAGACGTAAATACTTTGATAGATATGATGGGAGGAGATGATAAATTTGCTAAAAAACTTGACCAATGTTTTAATTCTAAAGAAAAGACAACGGGTAGGGACCAAGTGGATGTAACTGGTTTGATTGGGCAGTATGCTCATGGCAACGAGCCTTCTCAACACACTGCCTATTTATATAACTATATTGGACAACCTTATAAAACTCAAAAATTTGTCCATCAAATACTGACAACTCTTTATTCTGACAAGCCCGATGGTGTATGCGGTAATGATGATTGCGGACAAATGGCGGCTTGGTATGTTATGAGTGCTTTGGGCTTTTATCCCGTGTGTCCAGTTGCTTCGCAATACATAATAGGTTCTCCTTTATTTGATAGAGCAACAATACATTTGCCTAACGGCAAAACTTTTGTAATAAACAGTAAACAAGGCAAAAGTACTTTCTATGTCAAAGGTTTAAAACTTAATAGTAAAGAATACAACAAAACTTATATTTCTCACCAAGATATAATGGAAGGTGGTGAACTTTACTTTGATATGAGCAGTAAGCCAAATAAAAACTTTGGCAAAGCAAAAGAATCTCGTCCTTATCAAGCCATAGAGGAAAAAATACAAATTTTACCTTATTTGGAATACAACGGAACAGGAACTTTTACAGATAAGTTACAAGTTACATTCAAGCACCTTTCCAATGAAGGTAAAGAAGTAACAGATAAAAAACAAACAATCACTTCAAGTCTTGAAATAGAGCAAGTATTTGAAAAATATGATACCAAGAACGATATTGTTTTCGAAGTCAATATTTTGCAAAGACCAAAGAATCGAAGCATTAAATTACTTACCCCTTATTCCTCACAATATACAGGAGGAGGAAATGAGGCTTTGATAGATTTGAGACGTGGAGGAAATAATTGGAAACTCGGAGCTTTTCAAGGTTATCAGGGAGAAAATGTGGAGGTTATAATAGATCTGGGAGAAAAACAAGAAGTAAAACAAGTGGGAGGTAATTTTGCACAAGATACAAGGTCATGGATTTTTATGCCTCTTAAAGTGGAGTATTATATTTCTGATGAAGGCAAAAACTTTACTTTGTTTGAAACTATAAACAACCCTATTGATGAGAAAGATGAGACTATACTTACTCATACATTTTTTACTTCCAAACCTATGAATACAAAATACATAAAAATGAAAGCCTATAATAGAATGGTCAATCCTTCTTGGCATTTGTCTGCTGGTGAAAAATCTTGGCTATTTATAGATGAAATTATTATAAAATAACAACATAAAAATACAAACCTTTCTATATTGCTTCAACAAGAATATTTATATGGTTTTTATAAGTTAGCGTAGTTGGTTTATTTAGTGTTAACAAATGTATAATGAGTTAGTACGGAGTTACAATAAGTTAGAATGGGGAAGGTGATAAGTTATTTAAGGTTTTGATAAAGCAAGTATCCACAAGATATCCTTTATGGACAAAGCCGTTACAAACACAATGGCAGAAAATAAATAAACAAAAAACGTTTTATTATACCTACAACTTAATGACAAAATAAACAAAACACTCAATAAATTTGTAGAACTCAACAAAAACTTTGAATTCTACAAGTCTATATTTTATAATTAGGGATAGATATAGATTTTAATCTATAAATTTTAAATAGAGAATAACTTTATTTATAAAACATTCATAGTCATTAAAAATAACTGCAGATGAAAAATCGTCATACTTATTGTTTGTTGTGGTTATAAGTATATTTAACTGTGATTGATAATAATTTATATAATCTTGTTTTGTGAGTACATTTTTGTTTATGGTTGGTAAATGAATAACAAACAAAAGAGTTTTTGTTGGTGTATGGATAGAAGTTGCAATATTATCTTTTGAAAGAATTAGATATTTTTTTATATTGTGTTGTGAAAATTCTTCCCATTTTTTTATAATTCCATTATTATCATAATATGGTATTTTATCAGGTATTATAAATATCTGAAAGTACGGAATGTTTTTGCTTCTTATATTTGCAGTTTCTCCAAGCATATTCTCAAAATAATTATTTGAGTTTTGAGAATAGTTTTGCATAACAAATTTTACTCCTATACCAGCAACGATTTCATTATTTTTCATTATTGTTATATCTACTTTTTTATCTATATATCGTCCTGTAATATTGCCCTCTTTACCAGAGTCTATTCCTAAGGACAAAATAGAATAACGATTATCATTTAATCTATTTAAAATATCTTTTGCAATTGCTCCGTGCAGTACTTTTAATTTTTCATTAGAACGGGAGCCTGTTGAAAGAAATTGATTAAAAGAAGAGGCTATAACTTGTAAAAAATCTTTATTATTCATTTTGTTGTCCTAATATATAGTTTAAATACAATTCTAAATCTTTTGAAGAAAAGGTATAATAACCTCCACTTTTATATTTTCTTAATGATTTTATGTAGTTAATGAAGTTTTCTGATAAAATTATTTTTCTGATTGTTTCAAAACTTGCTTTCGTAAGAATATACATACCGCTATATACTCCTTTGCCCTCTTGAACTTCTTCTAATTTTATGCTGTTAATGTTTTTAATTATAGTATTTATAGCATATTTGTTTTTGAATACGTCTTTTATTGCTTGAGTACGACCAAATAAATACCAGAAGTTTTCCTTTGAAATATCTCTGTGTTTGGATAATTCGTTTTTGTGTTTTAGTAAATGATTGTAGGAGTTGCCAAATTGCTTAAAAGCCATAGGAGATAGCGGGGTGCCATTGGTATCGTATGGAAAAATGATTTTACTCCACTTTCCTGTGGATGCTTTTAAAACAGGTATGGTACATTCTTTAAAATCAAAATCACCAATAAAAACTTTATCATTTAAGGTGGCAAAACCATTTTTTACTTCCACATACTTTAAATTTCTGTTTGTTTTTATTTTACGAAGCAGTTCCAACTCTTTGCTTTGTAAGAAATAAAACTCATTATTTATTATAAAATCTTTTATAAGCAAATTGTCTTTAAAATCAATAAATAAATTTTGTTCATTAAAGGTATGATAACTTACGTAATCGGAAGTGGTGTTTTTTTGAAAACAAGAAATTAATGAGTATGTTGTTGCTTCAAAGGCTTGAAAATGTTCTAAATCTATTACTTTGTAAAGGTTTTTATTATCACCTATATACTTTCGAAGAGTTTGTCCTGCTTTACTATTTAGCCAAGAGCTTGGAGTAATAATGCACATTTTTCCATTATTTTTTAGCATATTAAAACCTATTTCAAAAAATACTATATACAAATCGGTCATTCCTTTATCTGCAAAAAGAAATTTTTTAACAGATTTATAATTCTCTTTTAGGTTATGTATTCTAACGTATGGAGGATTGCCAAAAACAAAATCCATTTTATTGTTGTATTTCGTTGTACTTAAAGCATTAGAATTAATAATATCCCAGTTTATATTATTGAGATTATATTTTTTTACTACGTCATTAAGGTTTGAAATGGTTTTATCGTACTCTTGTTTTTGAATTTCTATTCCATGCACATAGATCTCCAATTCTTTTTGCAATATAGATAAATCATTACTTATGGAAAGAAATGTATCGCAATATCTTTTTACAATCTCACATAGAAAAGCACCATCTCCGCAACTGTTGTCTATAACGTGCTTTTGTAATATTTGATAATTGTTATATTCTCCACTATCCAAAATAATTTTTACCAAATAGTTTGGAGTATAAATCTGTCCTTGCTGTTTTATCTGCTTTTTGTTTGGCATAACACTTTTTATTTTCTTCTTGCGTTATGCCATCTTGTTTAATCTTATAGGACTAAAAAACAACGTGGGCAAACTTGCTCACGTTGTGGTCCTGAGATTACCAAGAAGAAGACAAATTTACCCACTTATAATGCGGGATATTTGTACTTTCTTCTTCTATTCTTACAATTTGAAATTTCTCAGGTTTCAACGTGAATTAGAACAAATAGCAAACGCTATAATTCAAATAAACACTATTGTTTATTTGTTTGCAAAGGTAGTAATTATTTGAGAATTAAGAAAAAAGTATCTTGTTTTTTTGATAAGTTAGCATAGGTTGTTGTGAGTTACACCCACAGGGTGTATTTATAGTGCATAGGCTTTGCCCTTATAGAACAGCCTCAGGCTGTAGGAATTCGTATTCGTAGGCTTTTTGGG
>CAZVEO010000030.1:0-23780 GCA_964626385.1 uncultured Bacteroidaceae bacterium | reverse complement strand
TTGATAATCAACAATAACGAATCTTCGTTTCGATTTCTCGAAACGAAGATTCGTCGAAATAAAACGAAGATTCATTTTTGCAAAATCCCGTTTTCGAAAAATTTTTCTTCAAAAAACCCTTCGAAAACGCTGAAAATCAAGAAAAATGCCCAATTTTGACTTTTCGAAAAAGGTTAACTAATTGATAATCAGTAGTAGCACCCTTATTTTTTGCTTTTAAATATGTATTTACGCGATTTCCCGAATTTTTTTTTTGACCTCTTTTTTTTATAGGTTACAGGCACTGCCTGTTTTATAAAGGGCATAGCCTTTACTTTTTTTATAGGTTATTATGAGTTTTTATAGGTTAGCATAGACGCTCAAGCGTATTACTTTTTGTAATGGCTTTGCCCTAAAAACACCCTATGGGTACACCCCGCAGGGTGTAAAACAGGCTGTGCCTGTGGCTACAGGCTAAGCCTGTGCCCTTATCTCAACTTATGCTAACCTATTGCAACTTATCAAAACCTATTACTTCTCTATTTTTTTGCTGACAAAATGTCATAGTATTTTGTTTGGAATATCTTTTGTTTTATTGAAAAGTGTTGTTTTTTTTAAAAGAAAAAAAAGAAATTATAAGATATGAGTAGCGAAGTAAAAAAAGAGTCTATGAAAGGACAGATTAATGTAAAGACGGAGAATATTTTTCCTGTTATAAAGAAGTTTTTGTATTCCGACCATGAGATATTTCTTAGGGAGATTGTGTCTAATGCAGTGGATGCTTCTCAAAAGTTAAAAACACTTTCATCGCTTGGACAAGCCTCGGGAGATTTGGGAGATTTAACCATAGATGTAAAAATAGACGAAAAAAATAAAACTCTTTCTGTTATAGATAGAGGTATAGGTATGACCAAAGAAGAGGTTGAAAAATATATTACACAAATAGCCTTTTCTGGAGCAGAAGAGTTTTTAGAGCATTTTAAAGGCAAATCAGAGGCAGAAGCAAATGCTTTGATAGGTCATTTTGGACTTGGTTTCTTTTCGGCTTTTATGGTTTCTGAGCGTGTAGAAATTTTTACTAAGTCTTATAAAGATGAGCCTTCTGTACATTGGACTTGCGATGGAGATACAGAGTATACCATAGAGGAGGGTGATAAAAAAGAGCGTGGAACAGAGATAGTTATGCATATTTCTGAGGATTGTCAAGAGTTTTTGCAAGAAAGCAAAATTTTGGAACTTTTGAGGAAATACTGCAAGTTTATGCCTATACCTATTCGTTTTGGTAAGGAAAAAATATGGGTAGATAGCGAAACAGAAAAAGACAAAGACGGCAATCCAAAAAGAGTAGAGAAAGAGCAAGACAGAATAATCAACGATGTCAATCCTTTGTGGAAACGCAAACCAGCAGAGTTAAAAGATGAGGACTACAATAAGTTTTACCACGAATTGTACCCTATGAATTTTGATGACCCTTTGTTTCACATACACCTTAATGTAGATTATCCTTTCAACCTTACGGGTATTCTTTATTTCCCAAAACTAAAACGCAACATAGACCCTACCTTAGATAAAATACAATTATATTGTAATCAAGTTTTTGTAACAGACAGCGTAGAAGGTGTTGTACCTCAGTACATGATGCTTTTGAGAGGAGTTTTGGACTCGCCAGATATTCCTTTGAATGTTTCTCGTTCTTATTTGCAAAGCGATGGTAATGTAAAAAAGATTTCCTCTCATATATCAAAGAAAGTTGCCGATAAATTGGAAGAAATTTCAAACAAAGAACACGAAGAGTTTATCAAAAAATGGGATGATTTGAAAGTGTTTATTGAGTACGGTATGCTTTCTGATGAAAAATTTTACGAAAGAATGCAAGGTATCTATTTGCTAAAGAATACTGATGGAGAATTTTTTAATTTTGAAGACTATAAAAAGAAAATAGAACCTTTGCAAACCGACAAAAACAAGACCTTGATTTACCTTTATGCAAAAAATACAGACGAGCAATATGCTTATATACAAGCCGCTAAGGACAAAGGTTACGATGTGCTATTGATGGACGGAGTTTTGGATTCTCATTTTATAAATATGTTGGAACAAAAACTGCAAGGAGCAAGATTTGTAAGAATAGACTCCGATGTTGTCAACAAATTGATAGAAAAAGATGAGAAAATACCTTCAAAACTTTCTGAAGATGAGACAAAGAAAATAAAAGAATTGTTTGAGCAAAATCTCGATTCCAAAAAATTTACCACTCAAACCGAGTCTTTGGAAGAAACATCTCAACCTGTAACCATAACTCAAAATGAGTTTATGAGAAGAATGAAAGAAATGTCTGAAATAGGCGGAGGTGGTATGATGGGCTTATATGGAGATATGCCAGAGAATTATAATTTGGTTATCAATACCAACCACCCTTTGATTTGGGACATACTTCACTCAAACGATGTAGAACATCAAAAACAGGTCATTTCTCAACTTAAAGACCTTGCTCTTTTGTCTCAAGGTTTGTTGAAAGGAGCAGAGTTGGACGAGTTTATCAAGCGTAGCACCAAAATAATTAAATAACAGGCACAGCCTGTTTTATGAGCACAAAGTGAAGCCTTAGACCTTTTATAAAAGTAAAGTCTAAGGCTTTTTTCGTGTACAGAAATTTTTCTTCAACGGCAGTATAAAACAATATCTTTTAAAACTTCTTTGCCTATATCTCTGTTTATTTTGTTTTTTACAGCATCTTTAACCATAGAAAGTTCGCTCTTGGCTATGGGAGAAGAAAGTGTAACATAAAGAATATTTTTACTTAAATAAAGACTCTTAGTATATTGCTTAATAAGATTGCCTGTTGTTTTTTCCCATAAGGTTTTTATTTCTTTTTCGTATGGAGAGTAATCTATATGGCATCGCTTAAAAAACAATTCCAAAAAATCTTGCAAAGGCATTTCGTTTGCCTCTGATCGACCTCTTTTGACGTTATACAAATAATAATATCTATTAAAACCTGCCATATATAGGAGTGCAAAGTTACAAAATATTATTTCTTTTTTAATAAACAAAACTCTCACAAAAAATAATATATTTGCTTTTTGTGAGAGTTTTGAAAAAGTAATTAACATCACTCTTACATTCTTTCTTTTAAATCCTCAAAGGTTAGGTGTAGTTGTGTCATATTCTTTTTTAAGAAAGGCAAAAAGTTATCAAAGAAATCTTTCTTACGAATCTCTTCTATTTTTTGCTTTGCTCCCTGACAAACAAAATAGCCCATACCTCTTTTGTTGTAAATAATATTATTATCTGCAAGTCTTTCTATTGCTTTCATAGCAGTATTTGCATTAACTTCATAGTGTCCGGCAAGTTCTCTAACGGATGGTATTCTTTCATCTTCTTTGATTTTATCCTCAATAATATCATCAGCCAAACGTTCCGAAAGTTGTATAAATATAGGAGTATTATCTATAAACATTTTTCTTTAACTCCTCTCTTTTTTTAGTTTAAAATATGCACCTATAACACAAAGAACAAAGAAAAGTGAAAAAACTATATTTGATACTACGTGTATTGTCTCGCCATAAAGTTTTCCATATAAATTTAAATCGGGGTGATATATAAGAATGTGTAAAGAAAAAATAATCGCAAACAAACAAAAAACTCCAAAAACAATAGCCCAAGTTTTTATGAGTTTATTTTTCTTGAACAAAACTGCTCCCAAAAAACTAAAACCCATAAATAAATATACAATCAACCAATCATAGAAATGAGTAAAATGGTAAAGAGTTTCTTTATACAAAAATACATATCTATCAAACCTTATCCAATTTATCAAAATACCTATTTCCATACCTATAAACAAGCCAATAAAAGTCAATATAGGCAAGATAACAAAGGCTATAACACAATTTACAGCAAACTTTTCTGTCAAACTTGAAGGCAAAAGTATCTCATTAGAGCGATTATGTTTCTTATCATAGTTTCTAAAAGGAATAATAGACGCTAAAATCAAGGTTATAACCAGAAAAATACGATAAAAAGCATCAAAAACATCACTTATAACTATATTGCTTGGTTGCATAAAAGCAGGAAAAACAAGAAAAAATATTGCTAAGGCAACACTAATAAGGAAAATCCATAAAATAGTTTTGCCATTTATAACCAAATCTCTTTTTAAAAGAGAATAAAATCTATTGAGACTAAACATAATTTCTTTTTTTAGTTGTTAAACATTTCTTTAAACAAATTTTTATTTAAGAAAGAGGCATTGAAAAACATTTCTACATCAAGGTTGCTCTCTTCTCCTCCCTTGTTTTCTCTCACAATGGCAAGTCCTGCAACATTGTCCTCTTGATAAAACACTCTATCGGTAGTGGAAACTTTTTCCTCTATACCAAACCAAAGTTTTGAGGTTATTTCTTCGGTAGAAACATTAATTAAAACTTTGTTGTTATCAAGTATAATTATGTTGTCCAATATATTTTGCAAATCTCTTGCTTGATGAGTAGAGATAACAATAGTTTTTTCCTCTGTCATGGCTTTAATTACTATTTTTCTAAAAGAAGATTTGCTTGGAATATCAAGCCCATTTGTCGGCTCATCAAGAAATATGAACTTTGTATTGCAAGCAAGTCCAAAGGCTATATACACTTTTTTCTTGGTACCAAAGGAAAGTTTGGAAAGTTTTTGTTCTTTGTTCTCTATCTCAAATTCTTGCAAATAAGAATCAAACTCAGAAGAAGAAAATTTTGGATAGAGAACCGAAGTATATTTTTCCAATTGTGCTATGGTAAAATCCGATTCTGGCATTTCTTCATTTAGAAAAAAAATATTTTGCAACAACTCCACTTTTCTCTCCTGCGGAATAAAAATACTATTGACTTGGCTCTCATTGTGAAAAGATATTTTCACTTCGCCCGTTTTAGGAAATTTCAGTCCAGATATAAGGTGTAAAAGAGTGGTTTTACCCACTCCATTTTTACCAAGCAAACCATATATTTTGCCTCCTTGTAGAGTACAACTAATATTATCAAGTATCAGTTTATTCTTTTTATAAAAGAAACTTAAATCTTTAACTTCTATCATTGCAGTATATATTTATATTGTTTCTTATCTTTATTTTGATTGACTCTGGTTGGTCTCAACTTCTCCTCCTGTACGTTGGTCCATATCCATACTTTTTATTTGTTTAAGGGTGTTATTATCCGCTTTCTTACCAAAAGAATAAGACAAAGAAGCACTAACCATAGGGTATTGCCAAACAATAGAATTTTTGGATTTCATATCATCCGTTTTCATATTCATGGTAAAAGTACGTTTTGGCAATTGACCAACACCAATAGAGGCTTTTAAACTCTTATTAAGAAATTCTCTTGAAATATTTGCATCAAACGAAAACATATCACCCATAGAATAAGTTCCTTCTTGTCCTCCTGTCATATAGAAGGCTGAAAGAGTAAGTTTTGTTTTAAAGAAGAAGTCTACCTTTATGGATTGCCAAGTCATAAAACCAAATCTTTCCAAATTAAGATGCAACAATTCGTCCTCAACCTTTGTTTGTTTGTAGATGGCTTGTGCCCATATTGTCCATTCAAAATGTTTGCCCAAAGGCAAAGAAGTACTCAAACCCAAAGAAGCTTGTTGGGAATGACCAAGATTATAAGGTTTTTCATCAAAAATAAGAGTACCCGGACGCAAATATTGAGTTTGATAAATAATATCATTGGTGTAGTCATAGGAAGCATTTAAGAAAATAAAATAGTGGAAAGCATAGGAAAGATTAAGAGAGTGGGTATATTGTGGTTTCAAATCGGGGTTTCCTGTTTTGTATAGATATTCGTTTTCTTTCTCTATGAAAGGATTCATCGTATTGTATTCTGGACGAGTAATTCTATAAGAATAAACAAAATTAAGATTATCCATATCATTTACCTTATAACTAAGATTTAGATTTGGAAATAGGTCAATATAATTTTTTGATTCTTCTGAGGTATTGACCTTTTGTTTTATATTGGTATAGGTATGCTCAGCCCTAAGTCCTATTCTCAAAGATAACTTATCATTCAGTTGGTCGGAGAATGAGGCATAAAGAGCGTTAACATTTTCTGTATAATCCAAATGATTGGAAGTATTTATATTGTATTCTCCATCCTCATAGCAGGTAAAATCATTGCTTACCTTTGTAAGACGTGTCTTGGCTCCAAATTCCAAAGACATACGTTGGTTAAAAGGTTTTATAAGGTCAAATTTTAAGGAATAGGTATTGTATGTGTTTTTTGTGGAGTCATCGTCTGTTCCTTCCTTAGTAAGAGTAAGAAAATCACCATTATAATAACGAGCTCGTCCAAAACAATAGTCCTTAGATATATTGTTATCAAAGTCAAATGTAATAGAATACTGACCTCCCTTATCGTCTATTTTTCTACTATACCAAAGATTAGTAGCAAGATTTCTACCATTGCCATGTTCCAAACTATTATTACTATAAGCGGAGTCTATTATATTGTAAGGAAAAACAGAAAAACGAGTTCTACTAAGAGGTTGTTTTATCTCGGGATGAGAGTTGCCATTTATGGAAAACATTGCACCTATAGAAGAATTATCACTTATCTTATAATCAGCAGAAAGACTACCATTATATCCCCTATAATCATATTTGTTTGTTATCTTATCTGTTTTCATTTTTGTAATAGGGTCGGTAAAAATAAAGGCTTCGCTTTCCACTTCGTTTTGTCCTGCCCAACGATTGTAAGAAAGAGAGGAATTAATTGTCCAACGATTGTTTACATAGTTAAGATTTATTCCCTCATTATGTTTCCATTCTTTTGCATATCCTGTCCATGCATTGAGTTCTCCCGACCAACCTAAGGTTTCGTGTTTTGCCATTTTGATATTGATAATACCAGCCGTACCCTCAGCCTCATATTTTGCAGAAGGGTTGGAAATAGTTTCTATTTTTTCTATATCAGAGGGTGACATTGCTTTTAACATACTTTTCATGGCAGAATAAGGAACGCGAATATCTCTGCCATCAAATTGGAAAAGAATACCGCTTTTGCCATTTAGTTGTATGTTCTCATCTTTATCTATAACCACCCCCGGCACCTTTCTAAGCAATTCGAAAGCGTTAGCCGTTGCAGAAGAAACATCCTCATCTATATTCATAGCAACACCATCGTTGGTCATCTCAAAACGTTTTTGCTGTGCAAAAACCTCTATGGTGCTAAGAGTTTCCCTATCTGTTTCCATATATACGTTATTAATAAATAAGGTGTCTTTAACTTTTTTGGAATTATTGGCAATAGGTAGTGTAATAGTTTTGTAGCCTATAAAGGAAAAAGTAATATAGTTGGCTTTTTTGTTGTAGGTTATGGAATACTCTCCTTTATCATTAGAAACACCTCCACCAAGCAAAACAGCATTTTGAGTCGTATCATCATACAACATAACATTGCAAAAAGGAACAGCTTCTTTGCTCTGAGCATCAAGTATAGAACCTTTTATTAAATTTTGAGCATTTGTGCCAATACAAACACAAACAAACGTAAATAAGAATAAAAATTTAGTCTTCATTTTTTTTTTTACTTTTTTAATTAGTATATTAGTGTAATACTTTAATAATACACTACAAAATTACTATAATTATTTCTACTACCAATTTTTAATAGTAAAATTTAAAAGAAAATAAATAAAATCTTGTTGCGTTTAGTGTTAAATACTATAAAAAATATGCAAGTAGAAATAATAAATATAGGCAACGAATTGCTAATAGGTCAAGTGGTGAATACCAACGCTTCTTATATAGCAAAAATATTAAACAATAATGGTTTTGAAATAGTACATATAAGCACCATAGCGGATAAAAAACAAGACATAAAAGATACTGTATTGGAGGCAATGAAAAGAGTAAATATTGTAATTATAACCGGAGGCCTTGGTCCGACAAAAGACGATATAACAAAAACTTGTTTGTTAGAAATTTTTGAAGGAGAACTGAAAGAAAATACTCTAATAAGCCAACACATAGAAAGATTTTTTACTCAAAGAGGCTTGCCATATACAGATACCAATCGTTTTCAAGCCTTTGTACCTACAAGTTGTGAGATTATTTTTAACAATGTAGGTACTGCTCCGGGTATGGTATTCTATAAGGAAAAGAAAACAATAATATCTTTACCGGGTGTTCCATTTGAAATGAAAGAAATGATGCCTAATGTTGTAGATTTGCTTTGCGAAAAATATGATATACAAACCATAATAGATAAAAATCTTGTTATTGCCGGTATTTCGGAAAGTTTTTTATCTGATATGTTGGAAGAGTTTGAGAAAGAGTTGCAACAATATCATATTTCCCTTGCTTACTTGCCCGAAGGAAGTCTAATAAAATTGCGTCTTTCTCTACATGAAGGCAAAAAAGAGGAAGCAAAGGCTCTTATGGAAAAAGAATTTGAGAAATTAAAAAGAATTTTAGGAAAATTCTTTGTTTCTCAAGAAGACGAACGCATAGAAGAAACCATTGGCAAACTATTAAAAGAAAATAAAAAAACATTATCCACAGCAGAAAGTTGCACGGGAGGAAATATTGCGCACAGAATTACTTTGATTTCGGGCGCATCCGAATATTTTTGCGGTAGCATTGTTGCCTACAATAATGAGATAAAACAAAACATCCTTAATGTTTCTGCTGTTACCTTGGAAAAATGCCACGCTGTAAGCGAGCAAACAGTTATAGAAATGGCAAAGTCAAGTACAAAAATAATGAATAGCGATTATAGTATAGCAACTTCTGGCTTGGCAGGTCCAAACTCTGACGGCACAGAAATACCCGTTGGTACGGTTTGGATATGCGTAGCAAACAAAAAAGGAGAATATACAACTCACACAACTTGTTATACAACAACAAGAGAAAATTTTATTGATAGAGTAAGCAATGAAGCTCTATTTCTTCTATTAGATTTTATAAGGAGTGGCAAATAAAAGAGAAAAAATGTTCACTTTTTAGTACAAAAAAAAAAAGAAAAATATATCTTGTTTTTTGAGTTTTATAATTATTTTTGCAAAAGTAAAAAACTAAAAAAATAAGGAACATTATGGCAAAGTTTAATTTGGAGGCACTTCCTTTTGCAAATAACGCTTTGGAACCTCATATTAGTGAAACAACCATAAACTTTCATTATGGTAAACACCACCAAACGTATGTCAATACGTTAAACACCCTTATAGAGAATACAGAATTTGAGAATAAATCTTTGGAAGAAATCATAAAAACTTCACAAGGAGGTATATTCAATAATGCTGCTCAAGTGTGGAATCATACTTTTTATTGGAATTGTCTTACTCCTAAAAGTACCTCTATGCCAAAGGGAAAACTACTCTCTGCTATAGAAAAAACTTTCTCTTCTTTTGATAAATTCAAAGAAGAATTTACTAACAAATGTCTTACTCTTTTTGGTTCGGGCTGGTGCTGGTTGGTAAAAGATAGTGAAGGCAACCTTTCTATTGTACAAAAATCCAATGCTGGCAACCCAATAACAGAAGGACAAACTCCTGTTTTGGTTTGCGATGTTTGGGAACATGCTTATTATTTAGACAAACAAAATGCAAGAGCAAAATATGTAGAATCTTTTTGGCTTCTTGTAAATTGGGAATTTGTTGAAAAACAATACGAAAAATAGAAAATTAACCTTAATTTATAAACATTCAATAAATAGAAAAAGATATGGATAAATACGAATGCACAGTTTGTGGTTATGTTTATGACCCTGCTGAGGGAGATGTAGAAAATGGTATTGCTCCCGGAACAAAGTTTGAAGACTTACCAGATGATTGGGTGTGTCCTGTGTGCGGAGTAGGTAAATCGGAATTTGAAAAGAAATAATTTTTTTAACTCGGAGACGTATTTTTATGCGTCTCCGTTATTTTTTTAGGATTTCATTTATGGCAATAATAAAAACACTTTTAGGAAAAACTCCTCAATTTGGCAAAGATTGTTATTTGAGCGAAACCTCGGCAATAATAGGTGATGTGATTATGGGGGATAACTGCTCGGTTTGGTTTTCTGCGGTTATTAGAGGAGATGTCAATAGTATACGTATAGGTAACAATACAAATGTTCAAGATTGTGCTTGTATTCACGCAACCTTTGAAACAGGACCAACACACATAGGCAACAACGTAAGCATAGGACACAACGCAACCATACACGCTTGTACCATAAAAGACGGAGCTTTGATAGGTATGGGGGCAACACTATTGGACAATTGCGAAATAGGAGAAGAGGCCGTGGTTGCTGCAGGTGCTTTGGTCTTGTCAAACACCAAAATAGGCAAAGGTGAATTGTGGGCAGGTGTTCCAGCAAAGTTTGTCAAAATGGCAAAGGAAGGTCAAGCCAAAAGTTTTGCCCAACATTATATGACCTACAAAGAGTGGTACAAGAATGAATAACTATCGGACAAAATTATAAGTAAAAATATTTTCTTTATCGGATACTCTAACTATATAGTATCCTTTTTTTATAGCCTTAACATCCAAAACATATTGAGAGAGGTTATTTAGAACTACTTCCTTTACTTTTACTCCCAAAGTGTTGTATATTTCTACGCGAGCTTCAGAATTATTATTAAGACTACTTAGTGTTAATGTATTGTTTTTCTGAGAATAGAAGACCGAAAAATTATTTTGCTTGATTTGGCTATTTAAATAGGAAAAATCATTGCAATTTGCTAATGTGTTGTTTTCAAATAAAGATGAGGCGGTTTGTTGAAAAAATAAAGCATCCTGTGAGGTTAAACTTGCGTAGTAATTAGAATGTATTGAATTTTGAAAAATAGTTGTATATAATACACAAGCGGCAAAATAACTGCCTTTAATATTGGGATGAGAATTATCTGAGGAGTGAAAATCAAAAGAAGAATGATTTTGATTATAGACATACAACCAGGCGTTGCCTATGGGAGAAACCTCGCTTTGAAAATCTTGTGCCATAGAAGTATAGTTTTGACACAATTCCATAGACATGGTTTCGTAGGTGCAGAAAGGGGGATAAAAAGGACAATTATTAGCATCACCATATTTGTATCCCCAAGTCATAAAGAAAATTACTCTTCCCTCGGGGTTATAAACTTTGAAAAGAGAGTCAAGTTTTTGAGCGTAAGGATAAACTTCAGCTTGAAACTGCGCGGGAGGAAAAGCAACCTCTTGACTTTGTCCTTGCAGTATCATTATATCATAATTGCCGTTTTTTATTTCTTGTTTCAAATTTTCACTTTGCCAATGTGTTATAAAACGAGCTCCACCCGAAGTATAGCTTGTTGCCAAAATAGTTTTGTTATTACTTTGTGCCAACTGAGTTAGAATATTTGGCAAATCATTAACATAAGTATAAGAATTTCCTACAAAAAGCACCCTTATACTTTCTTGTGCGTTTGTAACAAAACTTAAAGTAATAAGTAAAATATAAATATAAACTCTCTTCATAATGATATATATGTTTTTTGCAAAGGTAATAAATGTTTTTTGATACTATAGCATAAAGACAATAAAAAAGTGAGAACGCTTGCATTACGCCCTCACTCAATAATATTATCTCAAATAAAATTATATAAAAATTTCTAACTATCTTAGTGTTTTACTACAAATTTCTTCGTTGATAAAACTTTTCCGTCTGCTACTATTGAATAAAAATATATACCAGAATTAAAATCAGATACATTTACATTTATCTTTCCATTCTTGCCTGTTGGAACGTTATATTTCTCAACAACCACACCCAAAGTATTTCTTATCATCAAATCAGCTTTCTGATACTGATTAGGCACTGCGTAACGTATAGTTGTGCTTGTACTTGCAGGTATTGGAGAAGCAGATAAAGACAAGGCAACACCTTTCTCTATCGGTTTATCAAGAGAAACTTGGTCTAAGGTTTCGGAATAAGTTACATCAAAAGACTGTAAAACCTCATCATTTTCAGATAAAAAATTAACAGTGAGTTTAGAAACATTTGTATTACTATACTCATACTGCAAGTCAAATGCAGTCATTTTCTCTCCTGCAGCCAATGTTTTTAACTCTGAGGTTTTAACTGAAAGGCATTGTCCATCAAAACACATTTGCACACTTGAATTTCTTCCACCATTGATTTCCTCATTTGCCAATTGCACTTTGTAATTTAAATCCGTTCCGGAGATATTTTCAAAATGTATGAAAGTTACATTAGGACTTCTATCAGGTTGCACTAGTATATGGACCACATCCGTAAAGTCTACCTCAACATCATCTGGCGTCACATAAGACAACTTAAACACCTGAGCATTAACCATAAAGATGCCCAATAATAACAAGCAAAAAACATATAATCTTTTCATAGTATAAACATTTTATCTCTATTATTACTCTTTGCAAAAATAGTACAAAAAAATCAAATAACACAACTTTCTAATGTTTTTTTTATTTTTTTGTTTTTTTCGACGTACTTTTATAACATAAAACAACTTATGTAACTTCCGTCATAACTTATCATAATTCATAAAAAAATATTCTAATGTATAGATTTTTAATCAAATATTTGTATCTTTGCACTGCAAAAAAAACTGCTAATGACAAAAATAGAAGAGATAACTGCTTGTATACAAAAAGACTTGCACGACTTTGAGAATATGTTTTCCGATGCTTTTTTACAAGAAAAATCGGCTTTGGGTGATATGCTAAACTATCTATTGACACTCAAAGGCAAAAGAATAAGACCAGTATTAACCTTATTGGTTGCTGCAAGTTTTGCCAAAATATCTGTTTCTACCATAAGAGCAGCGGTTATAATAGAGTTGTTACACACAGCCTCTTTGTTACATGATGATGTTATTGACGAAAGTTTTTATAGAAGAAACGAAAAAACTCTAAACGCAATATGGGACAATAGGGCTTCAATTCTTGTGGGAGATTATCTTTACGGCAAAGCTTTGGCTTTGATAAAAACTCAAGAGGATTTTAATCTTATGCCTATATTTGCCAAAATTGCAATGGATTTGCCCAAGGGGGAAATTGGTGAAATGGAAGTTACTAATACAAAAAGCACTTCAAAAGACAAGTATTTAAAAATTATTTATGAAAAGACAGCCTCTTTGATAGAGGCCTCTACAATGTGTGGAGCTTTGACTTGCAAGGCTCAAAACATTGATTTTGACAAAATACGAGAGTTCGGACATTCTATAGGTATGGCGTTTCAAATAAAAGATGACCTATTGGACTACTTAGAAAACACAGGTAAGAAAAAAGGAACCGATATAAGAGAAAAAAAAATAACTCTACCTATTATCTACTATATGGAAACCCTTACAGAAAAAGAAAAAGAGAAAACTTTATCTTTTCTTTGTTTGGATAATAAAGAAGAGAAAGAAATAGATTATCTTATAGATAAAATAGTACACAGCGGAGCTATAAGTCGCTCACAAATGGAGGTAGACTATTATAGTGCAAAAGCAAAAAACATAGCCTACACTTTTCCTAAAAATATTTATTCGCAAAGTTTAATAAAATTAGTAGAATACTTAACAGAAAGAAATATATAAACAATAAAAAAATTATAAAGCCATGAAAAGAATATTTTTGTTATTGGTTGTCCTATGCTTAAGCGTAGTATCATTGAAGGCACAAAGTGCTAAAATATCAGGTACAAATATAAAAGATATGGACTCAAAGGTAGTAAATACCTCAACATTTTCCAACGAAGGCAAACCTTTTGTTATTTGTTTTTGGGCAACTTGGTGTCATCCTTGTCTACAAGAATTATCTGCAATTGCTGAATTATACGAAGATTGGCAAAAAGAAACAGGAATAAAAATCTATGCCATATCCTTGGACGATACTCGTACTAAAGGCAAGGTGAAACCTTTGGTTACTGCACAAGAGTGGACTTATGAGGTTTTTATAGACGAAAATTCTGATTTTAAACGTGCTATGGGAGTAAACAATCCTCCTCATACTTTCATTATTGGAGCAAATGGAGAGATTCTTTGGCAACATACTGGTTATGCAGAGGGCGATGAAGAGAACCTTATAAAGAAATACATAGAACTGTCTAAACAATAAACAAATATGAAGAAAGCAATTTTGTTGATAAGTGCTGTTTTTCTGTGTGTTAGTTTGCAAGCACAAGGAATTTTTGGAGGAAAAATAACAGGTAATTTTCAAACAGATATTCAGGCTTCCAAAGCCGATAGTGTAATAGGAGCAAAGTCTTTGGAGGACAAAATGCGAGTTAATGCCTTTGCAAATATATTGTATTCCACCGAAAATTTTACTGCGGGTTTTAGGTATGAGGCTTATCTTAACCCTATACTTGGTTTTGACAATGAGTATAAAGGAGCAGGTATTCCTTTTAGATTTGCCACCTATAAGAAAGATTTCTTTGAGGTAACTGTAGGTAACTATTATGAGCAGTTTGGCAACGGTTTGGTTTTTCGCTCATACGAAGAGAGGAATCTTGGCTTAGACAATGCTATGGACGGTTTGCGTATAGTAGCAAAACCTTTGAACGGACTCATATTAAAGGGAGTTATTGGCAAACAAAGATATTATTGGGAAGATATTTGGCAAACGGAAAATGGCTTGGTAAGAGGAGCCGACGCTGAATTGTCTTTCAATGATATTATTCCATCTTTTGCTTCTTCTGATTTTAGAATAAGTTTTGGGGGAAGTTTTGTTTCTGTTTATGAAAAAGCAACAGCAAAAAATATAACCATAGAAGATAGAATATATCAATTAAGCATACCTGAGAACATAGGAGCGGGAGCAGTGAGAATGAATTTTGGTTATAAAAACTTTAATTTTCAAGGAGAATTTGCTCAAAAGGGACAAGACCCCAACGCTATGAACAACTACATTTATCACAAGGGAAATGCTCTTTTGCTTGCAGCCGATTATAGTATAAGGGGCTTCGCCATAAGATTGGAAGGCAAACGCATAGACAATATGTCCTTTAAATCCAAAAGAACATTAGAAGGCAGAATGCTCAACATCAACTATTTGCCTGCCATAACCAAACAACATTCTTATTCTTTAATGTCCATGTATTCTTATGCAACACAATTGGATGGCGAGGTTGGTTTTCAAGCAGATATAATGTATAAGTTTAAGAAAGGAACCTTTTTAGGTGGAAAATATGGTACGGATGTAAAACTTAATTACTCTTACGTTTCTTCCATAGATAAGACTGCAATAGATGGACATGGGTTAAACGAAACAGGAACTTTAGGCTATGAGAGCGATTTCTTTAAATTTGGTGATGAGAAATATTTTCAAGAAATAAACCTTGAGATAAACAAAAAATTTTCTCCAGCTTATAAAATGAATTTTATGTATGCTTATCAAGAGTTTAACCCTATAGCATACGGTCATCCGGGTGAGCCGTTTATTTATGCACATGTATTTGTTGCTGAGGGTATATATAGATTTGCTTCTCGCAATTCTTTAAAAGGTGAAGTGCAGTGGCTTACAACCAAACAAGATTATGATGAATTTGCCAAAGGCGATTGGTTGCAACTTTCTGCAGAATACAACCTGAAAGGAAAATATTTCTTTGCATTATCTGACCAATGGAATTACGGAACAGAACAAGGTGATAAGGTACATTATTACAATATTTCCGCTGGTTGCACTTTTAACACCACAAGAGTACAAATTTCATACGGCAAGCAACGTCAAGGAATACTTTGTATAGGAGGTGTATGTAGAGAAGTACCTGCTTCCAATGGACTATTTATGACAATAACAAGTTCTTTCTAAACTCTTGATAATAAGATTAGAACAAAGACAAAAGACAAAAATTCATACTTTTTAGAAAAACATTTGTATAATAAAAACGAAATAAGAACGTTATATATGCAAATGTTTTTCTAAACAATGTATGTATATGGAAAAGTATTATAATTTTTTGGTTACCTGGGAAAAAGATTTGGCAAAAGCCTCAAATGAAAAAGAAACACCAAGCAAAAATGTTTTGAATGTCATAGTGGATTATTCCATGACTATGGATGTTTTTAGCACAAGTTTAAATGAAAGAATCTCCATCTGCCTTAACTAAACCTATTATTATTTGTGGTCCCTGTAGTGCCGAGTCGCATTCTCAAATGTTGGTTTGTGCCAAGGAGGTTGCAAGAGCAGGAGTAACATGGTTTAGAGCAGGAGTATGGAAACCGAGGACAAGACCGAACGGTTTTGAAGGTGTGGGAGAGCAAGGTTTAACTTGGCTCAAAGACGTCAGAGAAAAATTTTCTCTTAACATTTGTACAGAAATAGCTTCTCCTTATCATTTGGAGTTATGCTTAAAGTATGGTTTGAATGCTGTTTGGATAGGGGCAAGAACCTGTGCCAACCCTTTTTCCGTGCAAGAAATAGCAGAGGCTTTAAGGGGAGTAAAGAACATCGCCGTTTGGGTAAAAAACTCTCCTATCCCCAATATAAACACATGGTTAGGAAGTATAGAGCGTTTGGAAAAAGTGGGATGCAAAAATGTAATTGCTATTCATAGAGGTTTTGAATTAGAAAACAATGGTATATACAGACAAAATCCTCTTTGGAGAATACCTTTGGAATTGAAACGTTTGAGGAAGGACTTAAAAATTATTTGCGACCCAAGTCATATTGCTGGCAAAAAAGAATTGGTTAAAGATGTTGCACAAAATGCCATTAGTATAGGTTTTGACGGACTAATGATAGAAACTCACCCAAAACCAAACGAGGCAAAAACAGATGCTCTACAACAAATACCTTCCTCTTCTATAAAAGAATTTATTGACCAATTAGTTTTTCCAACGCTTGACAAACAAGGTAATGAATATATAGAACTATATAGACAAGAAATAAATGAAATAGACCAAAAAATATGCGCCCTATTGGGCGAAAGAATGCAACTAAGCAAAAAGATAGCCTCTATAAAATCAAAAAACAATATGAGTATCTTTCAACTCAATCGTTGGCAAGAAGTACTTAATAATATTGTCCAAATAAGCAAAAACCATAACTTAAACGAATATTTTATAAAAGAAATCTACACTCTTATACATCAAGAATCAATACAAGTACAAACAAAAAACTTACCTCCAAAATAATACACACACTTTTTATTTAAAAACTATCTTAGATAGTTGCGAAACATATAATTATTGTTAAGAGTAAAGGTCTTTGCAATTTATACTAGTCTAATAACACCCTATACTAACTTTTGAACCGACCTAATAAAAACAATAATAATAAAAAAAATGCGTTTTTGCTGAGTTAATAATTTTTTAATAATCAATAAACAAATCAAGAATGAAAAAGAAATTGAGTTTTCAGATTAAAAGATTTCGTTTTAAACGTTTCCAAAGGAAATCTTACAGTGCATACAACTCTATGCACAAAGCAGTAACAATTGGAGTGGTATCCATTATGACACTTACTTTCTCCAATGTATCAAAATCACAAAACAACACCAATATTTCTTCTCAAACAACAGTAGAGGAAAAAACTTTGGAGGAAGTTATTGTGCAGGACTCTTCGCTTTTACCTATCAATCAAGTAGGCAAAAACATCACAATTGTTACAAGCCAAGATATATCCAACCTCAAAGTCCAAAGTGTAGAAGAACTCCTATCCACAATAGCCTCGGTGGATATGCAAATGAGAGGTACGCATGGAGTTCAATCAGATGTTTCTCTAAGAGGAGGCAATTTTGACCAAACAGCCATTTTAATTGATGGCATTAATCTTTCCAACCCTCAAACAGGTCATTACTCAATGGATATTCCCATTAACCTCTCAGATATAGAGCGAATAGAAATTCTTAAAGGTCCTTCTGCAATAATTTACGGTGCTTCTGCTTTTTCTGGTGGTATAAATATAATAACAAAGAAAAACCAACCCAATACTCTTTCCACCCGTACAGAAATAGGACAAAACAATTTTGCAAACATAGAAAGCAGTATTTCCAAACAAATAAAAAACACATCTAATTCCCTATCCATAGGGTACAAAACCTCCAATGGTTATATAAAAAATTCGGCATACGATATTTATAATATTTTGTATCGCAATAGAATAAATCTAAACAATGATAATAAAATAGATTTATCTCTCGGTTATAATTACAAAGACTATGATGCCAATACATTTTATTCTGCCAAATATCCTAATCAACACGATAAGACTTCCTCTCTTTTGGCTTCTTTCAAAGGATATTTCAATTTGTTTAACAATAAATTAAGGTTTGTTCCTTCAGCTTATTACAATTTACATACAGATGACTATGAATTGATAAAGGGCTCCGATATAGGACACAACCATCATAATAGCAATGTGATAGGGACAAATATGGATTTTCAATATTCAAAGAAAAATTTTTCTCTAAATTTTGGTACCGACCTTAGATATGAGGACGTTCTTAGCAATACACTTGGCGAGAAAACACACGTTTTACACGGAGATTATTTTGACCATTACAAACAAAGATTAAATATATCTTATTTCTTACAAGGCAACTATACATATAAAGGCTTTGTTGCAACACTCGGGTTGTTGTCTTTTTATAATACAATGATAGAACAGGATGATTTTAATATTTACCCATCTTTAAATCTTTCTTATAGATTTTCTTCTCATTTTGACATTTATGCTTGCTTTACTTCGGCTTCGCGACTACCTTCTTATACAGAATTATATTACTCTGATGCTATTCACAAAGCCAACCCTGATTTGAGACAAGAAAAATCTTTCTCCTACGAAGGAGGTTTAAAATATCGCAACCGCTATTTTCTTGCTGATTTATCAGCTTTTTATACTCAAGGTAAGGACTTAATAGATTGGATGCAAGACTCTGAGAGTAATGGAGTGTGGATAACAAGAAATATCAATGAATTAGATAAGTATGGTTTTGATTTGTCAACAAAAATTTTTTTGAATGAGTTTGCTGATATTTTGGCAAACAATAGTATCTTAACATTTTCTTATTCTTTTCTACAAACAGATAAGGCAAAAAATGATTATGTTTCTCAATATGTTTTCAATTATCTGAAACACAAATTATCTGCCAATCTTTCTTTACCTATAGCCAAGGATTTCAAATTAAATGTAGCAGGTAAGTATTGTGTAAGAGAAGGACAATATGTCTCTTATAAAAATAGTAGTACGGGTGAAAATAAAGAATACGACCCATTCTTTACTATGGATGTCAATTTGGATTATAACCTTAATTCTTTGGTTAATGTGTATGTTAGTGTAACAAATATTTTTGACAAAGAATATTACGAAACAGGTAATATTCCCCAACCGGGACGCTGGGCTATATTTGGAATAAAATTCCAAATGTAAAATTCATCTTATTCAATTTATTTTATCTTCAATAGGGAAAAAACAAAACGTTTTTTCCCTATTGTCTATATAATTTTTGATATATAAAGTTAATGTAAACTTATTATTAAGAATTTTTGGTTAAATGATAAAGATAGAGTTATTATTCTATAACTTTTCCTTTGATTTTTAGAATATAGGCTGATGAATTTACTGCATTGCTCTTAACAACTATAGTTTTGCGAAATTCTCCGAGGTTATCTGTATTATACCTTATTTTTACATAACCAGAACTATTAACCTCTCTGGGTTTATTTGTCCAAGTAACTGTAGTACAACCACAAGAAGATGAGACTTTTGTTAGAATTAGAGGTTTATTTCCTTCATTTTTTATTTTAAAAACATGTGAGCCATCACCATACCGTTTTATCTCTCCAAAATCATATTCAACAATATCAGAAGATATTTTTGCTCCTTGTTTGGAATAATCACAAGCATACAGCAACAGCAACAATAAACATATAATTATATAAAATTTATTGTAGTTTTTCATATTCTTGCTTACGACTCAATATTTCGTCGTAGTCGTCTATTTTCCCTATACCAACATAAACGGTTTGTTCGTTTGGCGATACTAAATAATATGTTGGTAATTGTACCATATGTAAATACTTATTCATATCTTTTGCTCCGAAAAATAGCCTATCTAAATTATAAGGTTTTACAAAATCTTTTAACTTTTGAATATCTGCAGCATGGAAGTTTAAACACATTATTTTTATACCATTGTTTTCTAATACTGTGCTTCCAAATTGTTCTTGTTCTTTTTGTAACTTTTCTGCAAATTCTATACAAGGGACACAAGTATAACACCAACAAAGCAAAAACAACCATCCTTCTTGTTGCTCTATTGAGGTTGTATCATTATTGACATCTACAAGAGGAAACGTCATTACCTTATCGTTCATTATAGTATCTTTTTCTGTCGTAAAAATAACACGAGAAGTTGGCAAAATAGTATCATTACGCATTTTTAAATTTGCCCAACGAGGATTATCTATTGAAAAAATTGAATCTATTATTTGCTCATTGTTGTCAAAGGAAAAATTTTTGTATTCATATGTTACCTCATATGATTCTCCAGGGTTATAGTGATTTATATAATTTATTTTATCTACTATATCTAACTTTATATTGTAATAATAAGTTATATCATAATCTTCAGTTTTTGTATGATATAATTTATAGTATTCATTTTCTATAAGAGTATCCTTTTTGTACTTAATCTTTTTTGCATAATCCTTACTCCAAAATTTTGAATACAAATCCATATCATTGTATCTTTTAAATTCTTGCAAATAAGCATAGTACCAGTTGCGAATTTTTAGTGAATCGGAATGATAATTTTCTTTACATACAGTAAAATCCTCTCGTTTAGAATCTATATTAATATATTGCGATTTACTTAAATTCATAAAATATGTATCTCTTAGTAATAAACAAATATTATTATCATTTACATAAATTTTTTGATTATAAGAGGTTGTATCATAAGTTACTACTATTTCATAAGATAAATATTTATAGTTAATTATTCTTTTACGACACTTCTCTATATCATTACCTCCATACACACTACAGGAAAGCATCAAAGAAACAACAAAAATCCACACTAAATATACTCTATTCATGTACTTTTACTTTAAAAAATTAGTATTCACATAAATACCAATACAATTTATATTTAAATCTAATTATAATATTCAAAGAGATTTAAGAATATTAAAAAGAATTTTTAACAAACCATCCATTGAAACACCATCACCACCCTGTGTTGTAGTAGAGGATATAATTTTTTGACATCCAGCCTTACAAGGAGTACAATCCTGTGCTTCACCATGTGAATTATACACTATAACACATTCACCCATTCCACAATCTGGATTTGATATACACGTAACAGTTGTAACAGTCTTTCCTGAAACATAGTAGACAATATCTCCATCATCAACATCTTTAGTTAAAGATATAGCGTGAGTGTATGTTTCTTCCTTATCTATATCAAAATAAGAAAATATAAAATTTCCTATATAATCTTTCTGTATTGGATTCTTGTCCTCTACTTGAACTTTTTCTACCACAATACTTCTACCTATCTCTTCTTTAATAAGAAATTCTAATTCTGAACGAAACTTATCTGCATCAAAATTTAAAACAACGTGTTGCACCTTTTCATCATAATAGGCAATGCAATTACTTGCGTCGTTAGACTTCTTTAATATATCTATTAAAGATTCATCTTGTTTTTCACATCCAGAAAAACTCACTGTGGTTAATACAATTAACACCGTTGCTAATAATCTAAATACATTTTTCATCTCAGTATAATTTTTAGGTTTAAAAGATATTTTTGCAGAGATACATATATTTTTATAAAACTCCAGATAAAAATTAAAATATTTTATATTTATTTTTCAGTATTAATCGTAGTATATATGTTCTTACTAAAAAGTTATTTACTTTTTTTTATCTACCCCAGGTTTCTCTATCGAGACTTCTGTAATTGATGGCTTCCGAAAGGTGTCTATTCTCTATTGTCGGACTATTATCCAAATCGGCTATAGTGCGAGAAACTTTTAATATTCTATCGTAAGCTCGTGCAGAAAGTCCCAATTTGTCCATAACTTTTTTTAACAACTCCAAACCTTCCGGTTTTATCTGACAAAATTCATTCATCATTTTTTTTGTCATCTGAGCATTACAATGTATGTTAGGATAATCTTTAAATCTTTCTCTTTGTATTTCTCTTGCTTTTATTACTCTTTCTCTTATCTTAGCCGAAGGCTCTCCTGCTCTCTGTTCTGCTAAGTCCTTAAAAGGTACTGGTACTACTTCTATTTGTATATCAATTCTATCTAAAAGAGGTCCTGATATTTTGCTCATATACTTGCTTACCTGACCTTGCGAACAGGTGCATTCTATTGAAGGGTGATTATAATAACCGCAAGGACAAGGATTCATTGCGGCGACAAGCATAAAACTTGCTGGGTATTCTATTGTTTGTTTTGCTCTTGATATGGTTATTATTCTTTCTTCCATAGGTTGTCTAAGTACTTCCAAAACATTGCGTTTAAACTCTGGCAATTCATCCAAAAACAATACTCCATTATGAGACAAAGATATTTCTCCCGGCTGAGGAAAAGCGCCACCTCCAACCAAAGCCACATCGCTTATAGTATGGTGAGGCGAACGAAATGGGCGTACAGAAATAATTGAAGTATTTTTACTCATCTTACCCGCAACAGAATGTATTTTTGTGGTTTCCAAAGATTCTTCCAAAGTCAAAGGAGGAAGAATAGAGGGTAATCTTTTGGCAAGCATTGTTTTTCCACTACCCGGTGCACCTATAAGTATAACATTATGAGAGCCTGCTGCAGCTATTTCCATCGCTCTTTTTATGTTTTCTTGTCCTTTAACGTCAGCAAAGTCCAACTCATAATTTCTCAAATTTTGTTCAAACTCTTGTTCTACATCTATATATACTTTTGGAATTATCTCCTCGTTGTTAAAAAATCTTATTACTTGAGCAATGTTTTCCGCTCCAAGAATATCCAATCCTTGTACAAACGCAGCCTCCTTTGCGTTGCATTTTGGAAGTATTATACCTTTAAAACCTTCTTGTTTGGCTTGTAAGGCTATGGGCAACGCTCCTTTGATAGCATTCAAAGAGCCATCCAAAGACAACTCACCCATAATAAGATAATCGGATATATTTTCAGCACTTATTTGCTCCGAAGCGGCAAGTATTCCTATAGCTATTGTCAAATCGTATGCCGAGCCTTCCTTTCTTATATCGGCGGGAGCCATATTAACAACTATTTTTTTACCCGGTATTTTGTACCCGCATTGATGCAAAGATGCTGATATTCTTTCGTATGATTCTTTAACTGCATTGTCCGGCAAACCGACCAAAGTAAAGTTTATGCCTGTTTCTATATTTACTTCAACTGTTATAGTTGTGGCGTTTATTCCCTGTATTGCACTGCCATAGGTTTTGACCAACATAAGTTTTCCTTGTTTTTATTTGTTTGTAATTTGCAAAGATAAGAATAAATTCCCAAAAACACAGGCATTGCCTGTTTTATATGGCAAAGCCACACCCATAGGGTGTTTTTTAGGGCAAAGCCATTACAAAAAGTAATACGCTTGAGCGTCTATGCTATGCTAACCTATAAAAAAGTAAAGACTTTGCCCTTAAGGAACACCCTGTGGGTGCTTTGCGTTCATGCTAACCTATAAAAACTCATAATAACCTATAAAAAAAAGTAAAGGCTATGCCCTTATAAAACAGGCAGTGCCTGTAACCTATAAAAAAGAGGTCAAAAAAAAAATCGGGAAATCGCGTAAATACCCATTTAAAATCAAAAAATAAGGGGGCTACTACTGATTATCAATGAGTTAACCTTTTTCGAAGGGTCAAAATTGGGCATTTTTCTTGA
>CAZVEO010000029.1:0-24472 GCA_964626385.1 uncultured Bacteroidaceae bacterium | reverse complement strand
AAATTTTTTCTTCAAAAAACCTCTCGAAAACGCTGAAAATCAAGAAAAATGCCCAATTTTGACCCTTCGAAAAAGGTTAAGTAGTTGATAATCAGTAGTAGCACCCTTGTTTTTTGCTTTTAAATGGGTATTTACGCGATTTCCCGAAAAAAATTTTCAGGCACAGCCTGTTTTATAAGGGCAAAGCCATTAACTTTATAGGTTAGCATAGGTTGTGATAGGTTACAGCCTTAAGCTGTTCTATAAGGGCAAAGCTACTAAAAAAGTAACGGCTTTACCATATAGAACAGGCAATGCCTGTGCACTTATAAAAACACCCGGCGGGTACAGGCTCAACCCGTAAATTATAAAAAAAAAATTATATCTTTGCAAAATAAAATATCTGTGTTATGAAAAAAATACTTATTACAACGGATTTTAACGATTTGTCGTTGAATGCGTGTTTGCGTTTTTGCAAATATATGTTTAAGGATAGTACAACAGAATATTATCTTTTACATGTTTCTGAATCAATAGGTTTCTTTGCTCGTTTGCTTGGAGGGCAGGAAAAAGCACCTGAATACCAGCAATTGCAATTAGAAGAGTTAAGAAAGAACGTAAAAAAACTTTATGACTTAGATGTAAAACCTTACATAAGAAAAGGTTCTGTTACGGAGCAAATAAATATTTTTGCAAAAGAAATTAATGTCGATTTGATTGTAGTTGGCACTTCTAATTCAAATCTACACGTTATAGGAGCAAATACTCATAGACTTATTCGTACCTCAGATTATCCTATTATGACGGTAAATCTTGCTATAGACCCTAAACCTATAACAAACATAATACTGCCAATAGAATTGTATTTATCCTCTCGTCAAAAAATTCCATACGCTATCAATTGGGCAAAAGAATATGGTGCAAAAATTACTCTTGTAATAGGCACCTGGGAAGGACAAGACGAGGAGGATTACAATAAAATAAAGGTAATAGGTAGTGGCAGTCAGAAGTTTATTTTGGATAAGGGAGTAAATTGCGATATGGTTATACTTAAAGATTTGAAAAGCGGTAAAAATTATGCTGACGAAGTTATAAAATACATAAACAACGCAGAAAATAAGGCAGATATATGTATGGTTATGGGAAGAGATGAGTCCACTGATTTTGCCGCTGACCCAAGGGCTCAAGATGTTGTTCGTTACGCAAAAATACCTGTTGTTTGTATTCCTTTGAAAAGAGGGGGAATGAAAACAGAATTTTTATAACCAAACAAACTTTTTTTGTTTAAAAGACAAATTACATTAAAAGAAAAATATTGCTATCTGTTGTTTCCTTTTTTTTTAAAAAAGGAAACAGCAGATTACTAAACATTTTTTTGATGAAAAAGAAAATAAACTGGTTATTAATTTTACAAGCATGGAGTATGCTCTTGGTCATAATAGGGCATGCTCCTTTGCAACCTTATAGGTATGTAGGTTGGGTAAATAATCCTCAATATGTGGCTGTGTTGTATGAACTTGCTCAGCCTTTTCGTATGGCTTTGTTTATGATGATTTCTGGGTATTTGTTTTATCTTACACGATTGAGCAAAGATAAATGGACTTATGGCAAAATACTGAAAGATAAATTTATGCGGTTAGGAATACCTTTTTTATTTTTTACCTTTTTGGCTATGGTTGTCAAAACTTTGTTTTCCTCCTATATGGAAAGACCTGCCGATACTAATATACAATACTTTATCTCCGCTCTGATTTATCCTCAAAAGGGACCTTTGGGAGAAATGTGGTTTATTATGGCTATAATGTGGTGTTTTTGTTTAACACCTTTATGGAAGTTTGTTTTGAAAAACAAAATTTCCATATTTGCACTACTATTCTTGTTTGTAGTACTTTATTTCATTCCATTCAAATTTGATGTATTTCGCAAAGGCTATGATATTTTGTGTATTGGAGAGGTTTGCCACAGAATTATTTGGTTCTACTTGGGATTGCTTATTTGTAAATATGATTTATTTAACAAATTTCATCCAAAATACGTTTACTTAATATTTATCGGAATATTTATTTATACGGTTTCATATCTCTTTAATTTTTCCTTTATAAAAGAGATAGAAGGTTTTGTATTAGATGTAGATTTGTCTTTTACTATGGCAATAGGTGGCATTGTGTTTTCCGTGGGGTTGGCTTTTTTATTAGATACTTATTTACCAAAAGTATTTTTTACTTTTAGAAACTATACCTATCAAATTTTTCTTTTGGGTATGTTTGCTCAAGTAGTTATAAAACTTATATACAGACATTCCCACCTACCATATTTACCTACGTTTATATTATGCATTGCCATAGGATTATATGCACCAGTGGTAATATCTATTGTTTTTAAGAAGATAAACTTTTCTCCCTTACTTTATTGTATAGGTTTAAAACCTATTTCAAAATCTAAAAAGATAAACAAAAATTAACTTACAAATTTTTCGCAAAGCAAATTAAATTCCTCTTGAGGACAAGCTTCTTGATAAAGTATTTTATAAACGGCCTCTACAATGGGTAAATCGGCTTTTAGTTTTTCATTTAGTTTGTGTATACCATTGACAGAATAAAAGCCCTCAGCTACCATTTGCATTTCCAATTGAGCAGAAACTACACTGTAGCCTTTGCCTATCATTTGACCAAAAGTACGATTTCTACTATGTTGAGAATAAGCGGTTACAAGCAAATCTCCCAAATAAACAATGGAGTTTATGTTTCTTTTTCTATCGTCCACCGCTGTCAAAAATCGTTGCATCTCTATAGTGGCTTTGCTAACCAAAACAGCAATATAGTTGTCCCCATAGCCCAAACCAAAAGCGATACCAGTGGCAACAGCATAAACATTTTTTAAGACTCCCACATACTCTATTCCCTCTATATCATCGGAAACCAATGTTTTTACATATTGACAAGCAATTAGCGAAGCTATATTTTGAGCTAATTCTCTGCTTTCGCTTCCACAAGTAAGATAGGTCAAACATTCCATTGATACCTCTTCTGCATGCGATGGACCACTTACCACACACTGCGAAGTATAAGAAATATTGTATTTTTTCCTAAAAAAAGAAGAAACTATTTGATTTTTGTTCGGGAGCATTCCCTTAGTAGCAGTAACCACTATTTTGTTTTGCATGGAAGAAAAATCCACATTCTCAAAACTCTTCTCCACAAACGCCGAAGGTATTACGCAAAATAAAACAGAAACTTGGCTTATTATAAAATTTATATCGGTAGATATTTCTATTTTTCTATTATCTAATATACACGCTCGCAAGAAAAGAGGATTATAAGAATGAGTTTGTACTCCCTCTTTTATCTCCTCTTCCCTAACCCACCAATAAATTTTCTGATTGTTTTCACAAAGGATTTTAACCATGGCAGTAGCCCAAGAGCCACTGCCCAAAACCGCTATATTCATTATTTGTTTATTGTAGTTAAACTTTTATAATCCCAAAACTTCTCTTCCTTGTTCAAATACAACATCAACAGGAATACCTTTGGAGTTTATTTTATCCAAATCTTTTTGTAAATCTTTATTTATAATTGCATTCTTTTGAGAATACTCTGCTGCTCTATTGTAATCACCCATGCCCTCTATTTCCAAAAGTAAGGCACTCCAATTCTCTATTGCTTTCTTTGCCTTAGCAAAATCTATTGTATAAATACCTTTTTTATCCCTTTTAAACGCTCCAGCTTTTAGGAAATAGTTGTAACACATAAGATTGGCTCTTCCATGTGCTTCGGTAGAACCAAAACGAATAGAACGGAACAAACCCGCTACAAATGTGGCTATACATTGCTCTTGAGTCAAGTCTTTTACTTCTCCTCGCTTGATAAGTTCATTAACCATATAAAGCCCAAGCACATCGGCTTTTGCTTCCTCATAGGCGGAGTACTCTCCTTGTAAAGCTTGACGACAAGAACCTTTGCCTGTTATAGTATTTTTTATACCCAACCCATGTGCAACCTCATGGAACATTACATCAGAAAAGAAAGCATCAAAATTGACAAGTTTATATTGCTCAGGAGTCATAACTTGCTCAGCAATAGGCAAAACAATAACATCAAACTTTGCTTTCATTGCATTTTTCAGTTGCAAACGTCTTGAACCCTTTTGCAGTTGAACTTTTTCATCATTAGGTAGATTTATAGCGATGGTCTTGCCTGCAGCATTGCAATCACCACCATAATACAAAACATCATAAACATTAAGGTCTGATTCAGTACCAGGTACTTCTTGTTTGAATCTATCCTCACAAGGCAAGCCCTTTTGTAAATCAGGTAGAAGTTTTATGTATTTTTGCAAAGACTTGCTCCAAACAGGGTCTTTTACCAAAACAAAAGCCTCAAAAGAAGTTTTCAAACCAAACAACTCATCGTCATAATTCTCTATAGGTCCTACTACAAAATCAAGGTTGGAATCTTTCATATCCATCCAAGCCATATCGGAGTCAAAATATTCATTTGTTTGCAAAGCTTTTATCCTTTTTACAAGATAGTTGCGCATTGCTTGATTGTCGCAATATATCAAAGCCTCTTGCATAAGGTCTATTGCTTTGTCTAATTTTTCTTTATACTGCTCATAATAACCTTTTACTTGAAGTTTGTTGTTTTTATCTCTTGTTATTACAGTGTATTGAGAATTTTTGTTGTCGTCTTTCATTTGCTCAAACTCCTCTTTGGTCATATCTTGTGGATAAAAGTTAACTCCCGAAGTTTTTGCTCTATAGCCTGCTATAAAAGGTTTCCAATCGTCCATTCTGTCCCAAAAACCATAGTTTATCAAAGCAAACTCTTTTTCCCACTTGTCTTTGTGATTAAGTACTTCCTGCTTATCGCCAAAGGCTTGTTGCCAATAGATATCATCCATTATTTGTGCTATATCAATGAACAATCCCAACATTTTCTTTTCATTTTGTGAAAGATGAGAGATATCTGTGGTCAGTTTCACCGTAGCATACTGTTTTACTTTTTCCTCTGTTGTCATGGTTTTATTCTTTTGTGCTTGTGCAAATAAGCAAACAAGCAAACCCAAACTCAATACTAATATCTTTTTCATATTTTTATTTATATATTTTCTTTTTATAAAAAATTACACACAACCAAACACTCCATTGACTAAAGTCAACAGTGTCTGCTTTATTCCTTAAATTGAGAATAAATAACTATGGTACAATAACCTGTTTTGTTACCATTTCATCATACTTTAATTGTACTGTGGATTTACCAACTCTCTCCAAATGAAGTTCTTCTCCATTTTCACGCACTACGACAGAGTCTACTTTGGCATAGATAGTAAATATGGCTTCGTTATCAAAAAAGAAATAAGCCTCCCCGTTTTTATCGGCTATGGCTTCACGCTTAATGGTCTCACCTGAGCCTATCTCTCCATTTACATCCACTCCTACGGTTATGTTTGCTTTAGGTATTCTGTTACCTGTTGTGTCAGTTACTACTACCGTCAAACCACAACCATCCAAATCATCACTACAAGAATAAAAACCTAAAAAGGCAAAACAAACTGTGATTGTTACAACAATTTTTTTTAGTCTATTTAACTTCATAATATTTTTTTTGTAATTTTGCATTCGGTTTAATTTTAATATCAATTTGAATTTGCAAACTTAATAAAAATTATTATGAGTACAAAGAAATTTGGAATTTTATTTATTTCAGTAGCAATTTTGTTATTCTCTTGTTCAAAGAGAACTGCTACTATTTCAAACGATAAGGACAATACTCCAACAGAACAAAAACAAGAACAAACTATGGTTTTGATTTCTACAAATTACGGTGATATGAAACTTGTCCTATACAACGAGACACCTCAACATAGAGACAATTTTATTCAAGTGGTTAAGAATGGAAGTTTGGACAGTACTTTGTTTCATAGAGTGATAAAAGAATTTATGATACAAGGTGGCGACCCTAACAGCAAAACTGCTAAAAAAGGGCAAATGCTTGGCAATGGTGATTTAGGCTATAAGGTTCCTGCCGAAATAAACCCCAATTTATTCCATGTAAAAGGTGCTTTAGCGGCTGCAAGAGACAACAATCCTCAAAAGGCTTCTTCTGCCTGTCAATTTTATATTGTTCAAGGAAAGGTTTATAACGACCAAGAGTTAAATATGATTCAAGCACAAACCAATAAAACTTTTTCTACTGAGCAACGCAAAGCCTATACAAGCATAGGCGGTGTACCTTTCTTGGACGGAGACTATACTGTATTTGGACAAGTAGTAGAGGGTATGGAGGTTATAGACAAAATAGCCTCAGTATCTACTGATAGAAATGACAGACCTTTGGAAGATATTAGAATGAAGGTTAGTATAGTAGAATAGTTTTCAAAATGAAAAACAAAATTTATCTCCTGCCCATAGCCCTTATATGCCTTGTTATAGGGGTTGTTTTGGGTTCTATGATACCTAACTTATCAAATAAAACCTCTATAATTTTTTCTGATAAGTTAGGTTATGTTGTAAATCTTATTTCAAATCAATATGTTGACAAAGTTGACGCTGACAGCCTTACCGATAATGCAATATCGTTGTTGTTAGGAGAGTTAGACCCTCATTCTGTTTATCTCACAAGACAAGAAGTAGAAAAAGAGAATGAAAGTTTGAGAGGCAACTTTGACGGCATAGGTGTACAATTTAGGATTGTAAGAGATAGTATTGTAGTTGTAAAGACCATAAAAGGAGGGCCTTCGGAAAAAGTCGGTATTATGGCTGGCGATAGAATTGTAAAAGTAGATGGTAAAAACTTAACAAAAAACATTACTAACGACACAGTACTAAGATATTTAAAGGGTGAAAGCGGTTCAAAAGTAAAATTGTCCATACAAAGACGTGGCAACAAAGGATTGATTGATTTTTTGGTAACAAGAGGTAAAATAGAAACAAAAGCCGTTGCCTACTATGGTATGTTGGACAAACAGACGGGATATATAAAATTAACTGAGTTTTCTGCAACTTCTTACGAGGAAGTACTTAACGCTTTACAAGATTTGAATAATCAAGGTATGCAAAAGCTTGTCTTTGACCTAAGAGGCAACGGAGGAGGATTGCTAGACCAAGCCATAAGTATAGCCGATGAATTTATACAAAAAGGAGAGCTTATTGTTTATACACAAGGCTTGCATAGAGGACGCAAAGATTTTTATGCAACAAGTGGAGGAGCGTTCCTAAAAGGAGAATTGATGGTTTTGGTAGATGAGCTTTCTGCAAGTGCTTCGGAAATTGTAAGTGGTTGTATACAGGACAATGATAGGGGAAAAATATTGGGCAGAAGAACTTTTGGTAAAGGATTGGTGCAAGAGCAAAAAATATTGCCCGATAATAGTGCGGTAAGACTTACTGTTGCAAGATATTACACACCTTCAGGCAGATGCATACAAAGACCTTACACAAAAGGAGAGGGTGAAAAGTATTACGAGGATTTTCTTTTACGTTATGCAAATATGGAAAACAACACCGATACCATTAGCCACGAAAACAAAGATAAATACAAAACAAAATTAGGTAGGACTGTTTATGGTGGTGGAGGCATAGAACCAGATATTACTCTTTCTTTGAGTTATAAGAATTATAGCGACTATTACAAAGATTTGTTAAGACAAGGACTTATATTCCAATATTGTTTTGAATATGTGGACAAGAATAGAAAAAAGCTTTTAAATGATTGGACTGATGGAGATAAGTTTGTAAAACAATTTTTTATAAATAACGAAGAGTTAAACGATATGCAGACCTTTGCCACTGATAAAGGAGTAAAAAAACAAAAACTTTCCACAAAAGAATCCTCAGAAATAAAACAACTGATGAAAGCCTACGTGGCTCAAAACTTTTGGAAAGAAGATAAATATTTTTATCAGATATACTTAACCTTAGACAACGAATTGCAAGAGGCTTTGAAAAAATAAGATTATGAAACAGAGTTTTTTTTTAATTTGCCTTTTTATTTCTTGCTTTACTTTGGCACAAGAAAAGCTTTTAAGCAAAAAAATAGTTTATAGTATAGACCTGGCAGAAAGCGTAATAAAACAAGAGAAAAACAGAGATACTCTCAACAACGTTTATAAAATAAATGAGCGGTTTTGGTGGGAAAGTATGGATATTGTTATGCAAAAATGGAAAGAAAAAACTTTGCAAGTCTATGACAATGAAAACAAAGTTATTGTTTGGGACAGTATGATAGGTAATTTAAAACATTCTTTGGAAGATTATTTCAAAAAAGCATTATCTCCAACAGAAATTCAAAATATTTTGGAAAACAATATAACCAAAATAGAATTTGAGGAGGAATGGACATACTTTCCTACGACTATGCTTATAAACAAAAAAGTTTTGTCCTATACTCCCATTATAGCAATAGATTCTTTGCAACTGACTAATGATGGGTTTGTACCAAAGAGCGCTTATCAATTCAAACTCGGCACCATAAGGCAGAAGCAAGTAGTAGATAAGAATAATCTCCTTTTAATAACTCGCAACATACAGTACATCATACCGATATACAATTATGAACCTTATCTTTGGTGGCAAAGCAATTTGGAAGAAGAATATTCCTTGCCATATTTTGACTCAATGATAGAGAAAGCGGAGAATATGGATATTGCAGTATTTGAAAGCCCAAATAAAACAGAAGCCTTACAAAAAAACAATGTTTTAAAAAGGCGAGATTACACTTCAAACACCAAAGTAATAAACGATATGGAAGAAAATATACAGATAGAGTATGATACCATTATAAGCCTAAAATACAACAGTGAGGATATAGACCATTTGAAATTTGGTGAGGAGATCTATTTTGATAAAACAAATTTAAGTTTTATCAAAAACACAAACTACTTGGCACCTATGATAAGTATAAAAGACGAAAAAGACTCTTTCTTATACTACTATCCTCTTTATCATATACGCAAAAAATAATGTTATGAAAAAACTCTTTTTTACATTTTATATCCTTTTCGTTTTTGTTGCACTTGCACAACAAGAAACCTTTTCAATAGAATATGAAAAGCACAGAGTAGGAGTTTTCAATCCCGAAAAAACAATTTATCATAGTCTTAACCCTACCAAACCAGAGCATCTAACTGGTTATTTTAGGGAACAAATAGCCAAAACAATTTTTGATGCCGTAAAAGAAAAAAGAATTAAAATTTTTGATGAAAGAAAAAGAGAAATAAGTCTTGAAAGTGTAGAAAAGAAAATAATAGACTTTGAAAAAAATAATTTCAATACCACTATAAACAAAGAGGAGGCTTTGGAATATGCTGTCAAATTTATAAGTGCATTTGATTTTGAAGAAGCCGTTAGATATAATTACAAAGACCTGAATATAGAAAAAAAAGTGTTGTCTTATTGTCCTTATATGGTCAGGTATAAAAGTTTTGAGAACATAGATGATACCTTAATGCTACCACTGTTTTGGATTTTTGTATCAAAAAACGAATTGTCCATACAAAACAATAATGATTCTTCGTTACTTATCCCAGATACTATTTACAGTACTCTACCATTGAAATACCCGGTTAAAATGCCTTTTACTCTTGCATTGTTTAGTAGTGTAAAAGGGAAAAAAATAGATGTTTTCCAACCTAATGGTAAAGAATTTAAAACAATGAAAGAGGTGGATGACTTATTTGTACTTTCTAAAAGCATAGGGTTTTACGATGAGCAAAGCGGAAAAGATATTTTTCAAACCATATACTCAGATATTGAACCAGAAGATATTGAAGCAATAAAGATAGCAGAGAATTGGAGCATAAATCCTTATACTTTGGAAATAGGTAAAAAAGTGCAATTTTTCTTGCCCTTATATAAATATGATGAGGATATATATAGACAAATAGGTTTTAGAATATACAACAAAAGAAAATAATTTTTTCGCTTTAACTATGGATAACAAAAAACTATCTATGGAAGAGTTGCACAGACTCTCTGTACAAGAATTTAAAAATGCTAAAAAAACTCCTGTCATTGTGGTTTTAGACAATGTTAGGAGTATGAATAATATAGGCAGTATTTTTAGAAGTTGTGATGCCTTTGGTGTGGAAAAACTTTGCCTTTGCGGTATAACAGCCACACCTCCCAATAGAGAAATAAACAAAACCGCACTTGGTGCCACAGAAAGCGTTGAATGGGAATATTTTACAAATACCCTTGATTGCATAATTTTTTTTAAAAACAAAGGATACAAAATCTTTTGCATAGAACAGACAAGCAATAGCACCCTGCTTCAAAACTTTGATTTTCCACTTGAAGAGCATTGTCTTTTGGTTTTTGGCAACGAGGTAGAGGGAGTATCTCAGGAAATAATTGATTTAGCCGACCAAGTAATAGAGCTACCTCAATTTGGCACCAAACATTCCTTAAATGTTGCTGTTACTTGCGGTATAGTTCTCTGGGATTGTGTAAAAAAAATAAGATTATAGTAAAAAATATTTATTTGAAATACAAATGATTAGTTAGAAAAAAGAAAAAAAAATCACAATTTATTTTAATAATTCAATATCTTACTATACCTTTGCAAACAGATTTTAGGTCTTTAAATTATTTGATTTTAATCAAAAAAGAGAGAAAAAATTTGTCTTTGTAGCTCAGTTGGTAGAGCAATTGACTCTTAATCAATGGGTCCAGGGTTCGAGTCCCTGCAAGGACACTTTTTTTTTATACAGACGTGCCACTTTAGCTCAGTTGGTAGAGCAACGCATTCGTAATGCGTAGGTCTGCGGTTCGAGTCCGCAAAGTGGCTCTTTCTTTAAAAAGCATAGTATTAAGTTATTTAACTACTATGCTTTTTTTTTATAAAATAGCAGATAAAAATATGGATAAGAGTATTATAATAAATTTAGTGGAAAAGTATTTTGAAGAAATTGTTAATATAAGACGCATTTTGCATCAAAACCCCGAACTTTCAAAACAAGAAAAATTCACCTCCTCTCTTATATGTAAAGAGTTGGACAAAATGGGAGTGAAATATAACAATAATATTTATGGTTATGGTATTTTTGGCTATATAGAGGGCAAAGAGCCAGAAAGCAACTGTATTGCTTTGAGGGCTGATATGGATGCACTCCCCATAGAGGAGCAAACAGACTTGCCTTTTAGTTCAAGAAATAAAGGTGTTATGCATGCTTGCGGACACGATATACACATGGCTTCCTTACTTGGAACAATAAAAATACTTAACGAACTTAAGGAACATTTTTTGGGCAGAGTTATGTTTGTTTTTCAACCATCAGAAGAAGAATATCCCGGAGGAGCAATATCTATGTTAAAAGCAGGTATTTTTGACAAAATAAAACCTTCGGCTATGATAGCCTTTCATTGTACGCCTGAGTTAGAATGTGGGCAAGTGGCAATGAAAGAAGGAAAACTAATGGCATCAACTGACGAAATCTATATTACAGTAAAAGGTAAGGGCGGTCACGGAGCTACACCACACTTAGATATAGACCCAGTGGTAACAGCCTGTTATATAGTTACAGCCTTACAGACCATAGTCTCACGTTCAGCCAACCCAACCATGCCGACAACTTTTTCCGTAGGCAGATTTATAGCAGAAGGACGCACAAATATCATTCCTTCCGAGGTTAAAATGGACTGTATAATACGTACCTTTGATGAAACGTGGAGAAAAGAATGCCATCGTCTTATCAAACGTATCTGTGAGAACACAGCAAAGGCTTTTGGAGCAGAAGCAGAAGTTTTTATAGATGCAGGCTATCCTTTTGTTTATAACGACCCTGAACTGACAAAAAAAATAATCACTTGGAGCGAAGAATTTTTGCCCAAAGGTAGTTTAATGGATGCAGGATTGCGTATGACGGCAGAGGACTTTGCCTATTTTGCTCAAAGAGTACCTTCTTGTTATTTTCGCATAGGTACTCATAAAAAAGGAGAACCAATAGCCAATTTACACACAGCATTTTTTAACGCCGACGAGAATGTACTAAAAACCTCCATAGCCTTAGAAACATTCCTATCCCTAAAATATTTACAGCACCCACAGGGTGTTCTATAAAGGCAGAACCGCAACCTCAGACTGTTTCTACAGACAGAGATGTTACTTTTTTAGTGGGTTATTATAAGTTATTATGGGTTAGCATAAGTAGGTATAGACACATAAGCGTATGAAAAAAGTAACGGCTCTGTCCGTATAAGTCACCCTGCGGGTACAGGCTGTGCCTGTGGCTTATTATAACCTATCATAACATATTATAACTTATAGTAACCTGTAAAAGTAGAGACTTTACCCTTATAAGAGGCTCTCTAATTATTTTCCCAAGTGTACTGAGTCTGTAGGCTATAAAAAAGAGTGGCTATCTTAGAAAAGATAGCCACTCTTTTTTATATTTCTTTATAAAATTATTATAATGTTCTTCCTGGATAAACTTTCAACGCTTCTTTTAAGCAATTGATACCTGCCAACAAGTCTTCTACTTTTAGACAATAAGTAATACGTGCTTGTTTTCTTCCTTTTTCTGGGTCGGCATAGAAACCCGTAGCCGGAGCCAACATAACCGTTTCACCATTAAGGTTGAAATCTGTAAGCAACCATTGACAAAATTTATCACTATCATCTATAGGCATTTCTATTACCGTATAGAAAGCACCTGTTGGGTTAGGACATTTACATCCCGGTATTTCATTGATAGCCTTTACCAATGCCTTTCTTCTCTTATCATATTCGTCATTAACTTCTTTGAAATAGAAAGCAGGAGTATCTATAGCAGCTTCGGCAAATATTTGACCAAAATAAGGAGGACACAAACGTGCCTGAGCCATCTTCATAGCAGCGGCCATAACCTCTTTATTCTTTGAAATTATCATACCCTCTCTTGCTCCACAAGCAGAATAACGTTTTGAAACAGAGTCCAAAAGTATGGCGTTCTGTTCTATGCCTTCTATTTGCATAATGGAAAAATGTTTCTTTCCTTCATAAACAAATTCCCTATAAACCTCATCAGCAAAAATAAACAAATCGTGTTTCTTCGCTATTTCTGCCAATTGTCTAAGTTCTTGCTCTGTATATAAATAACCTGTAGGATTGTTAGGGTTGCAAACTATTATGGCACGGGTTTTATCTGTTATAGCCTTTTCAAACTCTTCCATAGAAGGTAAAGCAAAACCGTTGTCTATTGTGGATGGTATAGTTTTTATACTGGCACCGGATATTTTGGCAAAAGAGTTGTAATTTGCATAATAAGGTTCTGCAACCAAAACCTCCTCACCCGGATTAACACATACATTAAAAGCAAATTGTAAAGCCTCACTTCCTCCGCATGTTACTATTATTTCGTTTGGTTCAACATTGATGTTAAATCTTTTATAGTATTCACAAAGTTTCTTTCTATAAGATAGGTTGCCGTTTGAAGGAGTATAAGCCACTATATCCATTTTTGCTTTTCTAAGGGCTTCAATTGCCTCTGGAGCCGTGATTATATCTGGCTGACCTATATTTAGGTGATGTATTTTTATTCCTTTTTCTTTTGCAGCATCTGCAAAAGGAACCAATTTTCTTATAGCGGAAGCTTGCAATGTTGCTCCCATTTCTGAAATTTTAGGCATATTTTTTTTCTTATTTTATTGTATATTTTTATAAAAAAAGAGTTAAGACATTACACGCCTTAAACTCTTTGATTTTAATTTATTTAATTACTTTTCCTGTTATTTTTAATACAACTGTACCATTGGCAGCATTACTTTCTACTGTAATAGATTTGTTGATGTTGCCTACATTATTGGTATTGTATTTTACTTGTATTTTGGCTGATTTGCCCGGCATAAGTGGTTCTTTTGACCACTTTGGAACTGTGCAACCACAAGAACTTCTCACATTGGTTAACATCAAAGGAGCTTTACCTGTGTTTTTGTATTCAAACTCACATAGACCATTACCCCCCTTTTCAACCGTCCCATAATCATGCACCATCTCTGTAAAAGTTATTTCTGCCTGAGTACCTTGTGGTTTTACCTCTTTTTTGCCTTGAGCATTTACACCAAATACCATTGCTATTGAAAGCAATATTGTTAAAAATAATCTTTTCATTTTTTTCTGCTGTTTTTGTTATATCTATTTATTTTCTACTACTTCACCTATAAGACGCAAAACTATCTTTGATTTTTTTTCATCATTGGTTGTTACCACCACACTTCTTTTTATCTCTCCCACTATATTAGTATTATACTTTACTTTTATATACCCCTTTTCATTATGCATTAGCCCATGATGAGAATAATCAACCAAAACGCAACCACAAGAAGTCTTAACACTCATAATATTTAACAATCCCCCGCCTTGATTCTCCAACTCAAAAACAACTTCACCGCTCTCACCTTGCCGTATCTGTCCAAAATCATAATAATTTTTATCAAATTTAGCAACAACTCCTCCTTCTTGCACATTGCTATCAACGTTACTCTTTTGCTTTCTACCTTGAGCATAACTATGTGAAGACATCAAAATCAATGCCACACAGCAAATAAAAACTATTATATTATTTTTCATTTATTCTCTGCTTTTATTAGCGGTGCAAAGTTACAAAAAAAAATAAAAAAATAGCGTGAAAACTCTGTTGGTTTTCACGCTTTGTTTATTTATTTTGTTATTAGAAGAAATATCTAAATCCTAATCTCAAACCAAGAGAACCTAACAAACTATTGTAGTCTCCCGCTTTAAATGTAAAGTTATTGTCTTTGTTTTCAACATCACCTGCTTGATATTTGTTTGTAACTTTGGTTGTAGAATATCCAAATGTTGCAAGGTCGCAAGCAAATGTTACAGCAAAGTTCTTTGTAAAGTTAGCTTGGAAATTCAAAGGCTCAATCATAACACCCATTTGAGATAGGTCTCTGTCCAAATCCTTGCCAAAATCTTGTTTTTCAGCTGTACCGCTTCCAAATCCAAAATATACATATGCCTTTGGAGTCCAAGTGATAAGCTTGTTAAGTCTCATAAAATAGTGTCCTTGCAATTGAATATTAAACAAACCTTGCTTATCGGTAAGTTCTGTTGGAACTTTTTGCAAATCTTCTTTGGTCATATCATAGCCCAATCCAAGACCAATTGAAAACTTATCTGTAATCATATAGTTGCCAGAAACATTGATTCCAAAACTGCTGTTTCCCAACTTATCTACGTTACCAAGTTCACCTGTTTGTGAGGAGAAACTCAAACCTCCATCAATCCAGATGTTTCCTTTACTTTGTGCGAACACACTTGTTGTAGCCAATAACATAAGGCTTGCCAATAAAACTGTTAATCTTTTCATTTTTTTCTTAATTTTTTTATTCTTAGATTTCTTGTTTATTTTTATTATATAAAGCTAATGGGAGAAATCTTTATTAGCCCTTCGCTTTACTCTACAAATGTGTTATTCTCAAAAAATGTGCCAATCCAAAACTAAAACCACAAAAAAAAGTTTTCTTACTTATATTATACCTTCTTTTATCAAGTCGTGTAAATGTATAACTCCCAAATATTTATTCTCATTATCTACTACTAAAAGGGAAGTTATCTGATTTTCTCTCATTATTTCCAAAGCTTTTACCGCAAAAGCATCGGGCTGTATACATTTTGGACTATTAGTCATTATATCTTTTGCTAAAATATCGGCAGGAATGTTATATTTTTGTTTTGCTATCATTCTTCTAAGGTCGCCATCTGTTATTATACCTTTTACCTTTCCTTCTTCTAATACAGCCGTACAGCCCAAACGTTTGGAAGTTATTTCCATAATAATATCATACAAAGGGGTGTTTAATCTTACTTGCGGTTTTTCATTATTGACATAAACATCAGAAACTCTCAAATACAACCTTTTTCCCAAAGAACCTCCTGGATGATATTTTGCAAAGTCTTCTTTTGAAAAACCTCTCATTTTCAACAAAGCCACAGCCAAAGCATCTCCCAATACAAGTTGAGCCGTAGTAGAGCAAGTGGGAGCAAGATTGTTTGGGTCTGCCTCTTGTGTTACAAAACAATTAAGAAGATAGTCTGCATTCTTTGCAAGCATAGATTGTATATCTCCAACTATTGCAATCAAAGGAGTTTTTGTTGCCTTGATTAAAGGAACAAGAACTTTGATTTCTGGTGTATTACCACTCTTGGATATACATATTACAACATCATCTTTTTGTATCATACCAAGGTCGCCATGTATAGCGTCAGCGGCATGCATAAAGATAGCAGGTGTACCAGTAGAGTTTAAAGTTGAGACTATTTTTGTGGCAATGTTTGCACTTTTACCTATTCCAGTTATAACCACCCTACCCGATGAGGAATATATAAGTTTTACAGCCTTTTCAAAATCTTCCGTAACATAGTCAATAAGACCGTTTATGGCTTCAGATTCTTGTTTAATTGTAGAAATAACTATTTTTTTTATGTCAAATATTTCCTTCATTTCATTTTTTTTTTTAATTTTGTTTTTACAAAACGTTTGCAAAGATACAATTTATTTCAAATAAGAGTAGAGAGATGAAGGAATCAACAACAAAATACGACAACATAGACTTAAATGCTAAGTTAAAGAAATTTTTTGGGTTTACACAATTCAAGGGTTATCAAGAAAAAGTAATCAAGGATATATTACAAGGCAAAGATGTTTTAGTTATTATGCCAACAGGTGGAGGCAAAAGTCTATGTTATCAATTACCTGCTTTGCTTATGAAAGGTACAGCTATAGTGATTTCTCCTCTCATATCTTTGATGAAAAATCAAGTTGATACTATAAGACAGATACTTAATGATGACTCCGCAGCTCATTTTCTTAATTCATCTTTATCCAAACACGAAATAAAAAAAGTAAAAAAAGATATAGTTGATAAAAAAACAAAACTACTATATGTTGCGCCGGAATCTTTGGCTAAAGAGGAAAATGCCGAGTTTCTTGCTTCCATAGGTATTTCTTTTTATGCCATAGACGAGGCTCATTGTATTAGCGAATGGGGACACGATTTTAGACCCGAGTATAGAAGAATAAGAGAAGTCGCAAATAAGATAGGTCAAAATGTACCTATTGTTGCACTTACTGCCACTGCTACTGATAAAGTAAGGCAAGATATTCTAAAAAACTTAGAAATAAGTACAGCAGGCGTTTATGTGGCATCCTTTAATCGTCCCAACTTGTATTATGAAGTAAGACCCAAACCAAACGAAGAGAAAGAGATTATAAAACAAATTATCAAATTCATAAAAGACAACCCTAATAAAAGCGGTATAATATATTGTTTGAGTAGAAAAAGGGTAGAAGAAGTTGCAGAGATTCTCAACATCAACGGAGTTAAAGCCCTGCCCTACCACGCTGGTTTGGATGCTCAAACAAGAGTAAGCAACCAAGATAAATTTCTATTGGAACAAATAAATGTTATAGTGGCAACCATAGCCTTCGGTATGGGAATAGACAAACCAGACGTAAGATATGTTATTCACTACGATATGCCAAGAAGTTTGGAAGGGTATTATCAAGAAACAGGACGAGCAGGAAGAGATGGAGGAGAGGGAAAATGTATAGCCTTTTATACTGAAAAAGACGTTAATAAATTGGAGAGATTCCTTGCCGATAAGACCGTGCCAGAACAAGAAGTTGCAAGAGCATTAATGGAGGCCACTATCTCTTATACAGAAAGTTCTGTTTGTAGAAGAATAAATCTTTTGAAATATTTTGGTGAAGAATACAAAGAGGACAATTGCAATAATTGTGATAATTGCTTACACCCAAAAAAGAAAGTCAATTCAAGAGAAGATATAAAAACAGTGATAGAACTCGTTTATGGAGTAAAACAAATGTTTAAAACTCCTCATCTTTTAGACATCATAATGGGAAGAAAAACTACTGCCATAAAAACTTGCAAACATGATAAGTTGGAATGGTTTGGCATTGGCAAAGGGGATAATGAATTGCATTGGAAAGCGGTTATAAGACAGTGTATATTGGAAGGTTTTTTAAGGAAAGATATTGAAAGTTATGGGCTTTTGAAAATACAAAAAGAAGGATATAATTTTTTGAAAAAACCTTATGATATATTAGTACCAGAAGACCATGATTATAATGAAGAGTTATCAGATGAGGAAGTTATATCTGCAGTAGGAGAAAGTATTGCTATTGACGAAGAATTGTACTCTGTCTTGGAGAAGGTACGCAAATCTATTGCAAAAAAAGAAAATTTACCTCCTTATTTCATTGTAGCAGATAGGTCTTTGAGTGATATGACCATTCAATTCCCTACAACAATAGAAGAAATAAAAAATATATTTGGTGTTGGCGAAGGAAGAGCTAAAAAGTATGGACAACCTTTTTGTGATGTTATCAAACGTTATGTAGAAGAAAACGAAATAGAAAAACCTCAAGACATAGTAGTAAAAAGTCCAGTAGACAAAATTGTCTTAAAACCATATATAGTAAACTGTATAGATAAAAGACTTGACTTTGAAGATATTGCCAATGGGAAAGGACTTAGTATGGACGAGTTACTTACGGAAATAGAGAAAATTATTGCATACGGTACAAGTTTAAATATTGCTTATTATATCAATGAAGTCATTGACCCTTATCACCAAGAAGAAATCTTAGAACAACTAAAAAATAGTGAAAAGGATGATGTAGAGGCCATTTGGAAAGAGTTAGGCTATGATGAATATACATTAGAAGAAATTAGGTTAATGAGAATTTATTTTTTGGTAAAAACTGGCTAAAACTCCTTTTATTGTACTACAACCTTTTTTAAAGTTTTTTTTCTTAATTTATCTGTAATTATGATAAAAAAAACTCCTTTTCCAAATTCTTTAAGGGACATGTAGTCATTAATATAAGGCATTTCCAATATTTTTTTGCCATCTGCTTTATAAATAGAAAGAAAGGACAAAACCCTTTTTGTGGAAGTAATTTTGATTTTATCAAAAGTTGGATTTGGATAAACCAAAACTTCACTCTCTGTAATAAGGTTGTCCATTCCCACATTAAAACGCTTTACCTCAAATTCCTCCGCTATGGTGCCATCTTCATTAAACAAGTTATGCAGTAACAAAGGATTTTTTGGAGTGATTATTTCACATTTTTCTAAATAAATATTTTCAAAACGAGTCAAAGCATAATTGGAAAACAAAGCAGAGGAAAAAATATCGGCATTAGATATAGTAAGATTGTTATCCCCCATATTTATCGCATCTTTTTCATTTACAACTTTTAAGGAACAATTTTGTACAAAAACATCAGTACTATCACCTATAATAAAACCTCCCTCCTCTATGTTTAGACTACCAGAGCCTGTAATGGTTAAATTTCTCAACATATTGGCTTTAAAACTTGCATTGTGTATATTGTTATTACCGATAAGATTAATGGTTAAATTAACAATGTCTACAACCTCCTCTATACTATCACAAAAATTAATAGTCAAATCTCCCTGCAAATCAATATTCTCCAAGGTCAAAATATTTTCCTCTATATTGTAATCAACCCTTCCTCGCATTTGATTACAAACAAAATAAGACGCATTATCAGAGGTTATAAAATTATCTGCAAAAGAAATATTAAAAACGAGTTGGGCATTTGTAAAATAAGATACAAAAGCACAAAAAACAAAGAGTAATTTTTTATTCATAATTCTTATTATCAAAAGTTTATACAAAGGTATAGCAAAAAAAATTAATTTATTGTTTTTGTTTTCATTTTTTGAGGAGCAAAAAAGTGGTTGAGACTCCCGTGCCCATGCCCCAAATTGATATTTGAAGCCTCTTTTATAGCCAAATGTACATAGTTTTTAGCGTTATTTACAGCCTCTTTCATACTTTGCCCCAAGGCAAGAAAGGAGCATATTGCCGAGGAAAGAGTACAACCTGTCCCATGTGTGTTTTTTGCCTCTATCTTTGGCAAAGAAAATATTTCTATTTTTCCATTTTCATCTAATAATACGTCTGTCATATCATTGCCTTGCAAATGTCCTCCTTTTATTAAAATATTTTTTGGCTTATATAGGAATTGTATCTTTTTTGCTATCAATATCATTTCTTCAATGTTGCTTATAGTAGAATCAGCTATTTTTTCCGCTTCATAGAGGTTAGGTGTAACTATATCAGCCATAGGAAACAATTCATTGGTAAGCGTATGTATAAAATCCTCCTTAGATAATTTATCACCCGAAGTTGCCACCAAAACAGGGTCAACAACAAGTTTTCCTTTGTAGTTATTTTCTATTAAAGTCTGTTTTATAGCCAAAACATTTTCAGATGTGTATATCATACCTGTTTTTGTTGCAATTATATCCATATCCTGCAAAACACAAATTATTTGAGAGCGAAGCATTTGTTCGTCTATAGAGGCAACGCTTTTTACTCCAATAGTATTTTGAGCAGTAACTGCAGTAATACAAGAGGTTGCATAACAGCCCAAAGCACTCATTGTTTTTATATCCGCTTGTATACCCGCACCTCCAATAGAATCACTACCTGCTATGGTCAAAGTGGCAAAAGGTTCTGTACTTTTCATAGTAAAAGTTTTATTTTTAGAACGAAAAAAAACTGAAATTGGTATATCTATAGACGCTGTCTGTTTTTTATTAAGGGCAGGCCGTTATTTTTTTTAACAGCTCTGCCCTATCTCAACTTATGCTAACCCATAACAACCTATGTTAACCTATAAAAAACGAGGTCAAAAAAAAATTTCGGGAAATCGCGTAAATACCTATTTAAAATCAAAAAACAAGGGTGCTACTACTGATTATCAACTATTTAACCTTTTTAGAAGGGGCAAAAATGGGCAATTTTCTTGAAAATCAGCGTTTTCGAGAGGTTTTTTGAAGAAAAAATTTTCTTTAAGCGGATTTTACAAAAATGAATCTTCGTTTTATTTCGACGAATCTTCGTTTCGAGAAATCGAAACGAAGATTCGTTTTTACTGATTATCAAGTAGTTACAAGGACAAAAAGTGGAATTTTTGAGGTAGGTATCTTTTTCTCTTACAAAGTTACGAACATTTTTCGACCTGACCAAACGCGTGCACACTTTTTTTTTGTAACTTATTGATTCTCAGTAAACCGATTTCTGTAGGCTCAGCCTACTTTTATAAGGGCAGTGCCATTACTTTTTTTCTTTATGACAAAATGTCAGTTGATTTTTATTGGCATATAATTTGAAACTACGCCGATAGTATAGAAATATAAAATAAAATATATATAAATCATGAAGAAAGTTAATATAAAACCATTATCAGACAGAGTTTTGATAAAACCTGCTGAGGCAGAGGAAAAGACATCTACCGGAATAATCATTCCAGATACTGCAAAAGAAAAACCAATGGAGGGTGAGGTTATTGCCGTAGGTCAAGGTAAAAAGGATGAACCTATGACTGTGAAAGTTGGGGATAAGGTATTGTATGGTAAGTATTCCGGAACGGAAATAAACATAGGCGAAGAAAAATACCTTATAATGAGAGAGAGTGATATTTATGCAATTATCTAAAAAATAGGAGAATAATAAAATGGCAAAAGAGATAAAATTCAATACCGAGGCAAGAGAACAATTGCGTCAAGGCGTTAACGCATTGGCAGATGCGGTTAAAGTTACTTTGGGTCCTAAAGGAAGAAATGTTATTATAGATAAAAAGTTTGGCGCACCTCATATTACAAAAGATGGGGTTAGCGTTGCAAAAGAAATAGACCTTGAGGACAATATAGAGAATATGGGTGCTCAATTGGTTAAAGAAGTCGCTTCAAAGACTGGTGACCAAGCTGGAGATGGTACAACGACAGCTACTGTTTTGGCTCAAGCCATAGTAAATACAGGATTGAAAAATGTTGCTGCTGGTGCAAACCCTATGGATTTGAAACGCGGTATTGACAAAGCCGTTGCAGCAGTAGTGGCTGACTTGAAAAAACGTTCTCGTCAAATAGGTTCTGCACAAGAAAAAATAGAACAAGTTGCAACAATATCAGCCAACAATGATTCTGCAATAGGTTCTATGATTGCAGAGGCTATGAAACAAGTTAAGAAAGAAGGTGTTATAACCATAGAAGAGGCTAAAGGATTGGATACAACTGTTAAGGTTGTAGAGGGTATGCAGTTTGACCGTGGATATCTTTCTCCTTACTTTGTAACAGATACAGAAAAAATGGAGACTACTTACGATAGTCCTTTTATTCTTATCTATGACAAGAAAATTTCTAATATGAAGGAGTTTCTTCCTATACTGGAAAAGGTTGTTCAGACAGGTAAAGCCTTACTTATCATAGCAGAAGATATTGACGGAGAAGCTCTTGCTACATTGGTTGTCAATCGTTTGAGAGGTTCTTTGAAAATAGTTGCTGTTAAGGCACCTGGCTTTGGAGATAGAAGAAAAGAAATGTTGGAAGACATTGCTATTCTTACCGGTGGTACAGTTATTTCCGAAGAAAAGGGTTATAAGTTAGAAGACGCATCCTTAGATATGTTAGGTTCTTGTGCAAAAATAACTGTTGATAAAGACAATACAACAATAGTTTCTGGTGCAGGTAAGAAAGATAATATCAAGGCAAGAGTTTCTCAAATCAAGGCACAGATAGAAAAAACCACTTCAGATTATGACCGCGAAAAATTGCAGGAAAGATTGGCTAAACTTGCTGGCGGAGTTGCTGTAATCTATGTTGGTGCTGCTTCTGAGGTAGAAATGAAAGAAAGAAAAGACCGCTTTGACGATGCTTTGCATGCAACAAGAGCTGCCTTAGAAGAGGGTATAATACCAGGAGGTGGAGTTGCTTATATAAGAGCAATAGATTCTTTGAAAAATGTTAAAGGCGAAAACGAGGACGAAAATACAGGTATTCAAATAGTAAGACGTGCTTTGGAAGAACCTTTGCGTCAAATAGTAGAAAATGCAGGTTTGGAGGGTAGTGTCGTTGTAAATAAGGTAAAAGAATTGAAAGGTGATGAAGGATACAACGCTCGCACAGATAAATACGAAGATTTGCATAAATCAGGCGTTATTGACCCTACAAAAGTAGCAAGAGTAGCTTTGGAAAACGCCGCTTCTATTGCAAGTATGATACTTACAACAGAATGTGTTCTTAGCGAAATAAAAGAACCTACTCCTGCAGCTCCTGCTATGCCACAAGGTGGAATGGGCGGAATGTACTAATAGTTTTTTATAAACATTGTGTAATAAAAGAAGAGCCGAGTATATACTCGACTCTTTTTTTTATACATTGCAAGCAGTCCTCACTATTATATGTTTTACGATATTAGTCTTTATAGAACAGGCTAAGCCTGTATTATCAAAGTTTTTGTGGTTAAGGTTTCGGTTTGTGTGGTTATTTGTAGGGTGTATTGTCCTGAGGAGAGGTTTTGTAGGTTGATGGTCTTTGAGATTTGGGCTTGTCCATTGTTTTGAACATTTGGCAATTCCTCAATATAAACAATATTACCCAAAGTGTTTAATATCACTACTTTTGCATTGTTTATCTCTTGGGAGAGTTCGTAATTTATTGTACAACTTGTATTTGCTGGGTTTGGTGTAATTGAGTTTATTATTGCTCGCTTAACCTCTACACTTACAGTGTCTTTGTCCTTATAACCACCCTCTAAGGTTGTTACTTCCAAGATATAACTCTGGCTGTTTTGTGGTATAGTGGTCAATGTTTGACCTATTGATAAAGTATCTCCCGCTTGATTGTACCAAATATAATTTGCTTGCTCGTTTATTGAATTTGTTGTAAAAGTAGTTGTTTCTCCATATAAAATTGTTTTGTCCTCTATTGCTATGGCTTTAAAATCTTTGTTGCCATCTTTTATTGCCGTGTAATGTTCTCCTCCTATTATTTCGCTCTCACAATCTTTGCAGTACTGAACTATATCAAAATCAAAACTATTCGTCTTTGACTCTCTTTGTGTATAAAAATTAACATCCGTTGCTATTGTGTGTAATTCTTTTGGCTCCAATGTTAGGTTTTCAAAAACAACCTCATTATCTGTTAAAAGGAACTGATTTCCTCTTGATTGTTTTATTCCTTGTGATACTTGTCCGCCCTCTTGCCAAGCATTAAATAATCCTTCGCTTAAAGTTATATAAACATCTGCGAAGTTTTGTATTCTTTCGTCTGCTTGATTTGGAGTGTGTTTGTACCTTATTGAAAAATTGTGTCTCTCGTTATATGGGTTACTTATAGATACAACGGCTTTCGAAAACTCGCTATTTAATATTGAAATGTTTTTCCATGCTACATTGTTATTATTCTCGGTAAAGACTCCCATATTAAGCAGACTCTCGTTTTCTCCCTCTATCTCCTCGCCGTCATGCACTCTCGCTGTCAAACAAAAATGCCAATTCTCCGCTCCAGCCTCTGTACAATTCTCATAATCCTCACTCATTGGTGTAAGCCAAGTAACCTTTACTACTTCGCTTCCATTAGGTGCAATGGCAGGTATTAGTGTACCGTTGGCACTGCCTATTACTCCGCCTTTAACCGCTCCGCAATCAAAAACATTCT
>CAZVEO010000028.1:0-25903 GCA_964626385.1 uncultured Bacteroidaceae bacterium | reverse complement strand
AAAAGGTTAAGTAGTTGATAATCAATAGTAGCACCCTTATTTTTTGCTTTTAAATAGGTATTTACGAAATTTCCCGAAAAAATTTCAGGCACAGCCTGCACCCACAGGGTGGCTTATTAGGGCAAAGCCGTTACTTTTTTTATAGGTTTTTATGAGTTGTTATAGGTTAGCATAGGTTTTGAGAGATTAGCATAGACGCATAAGCGTATGAAAAAAAAGCAAAGGCTCTGCCCTATAAAACAGGCTATGCTTGCAAGCATAGCCTGATAAAAGTTATAAAACAATTTATTGATAGATGAGGGTTGTGAAATATATAAAGTAAAATAAGAGATAAATATTGTCAAGTATAATGTAAATTTAGGAGCAAGAATTATGTTAAAAAATTGTTTTAATAGGTTTATCTTTTTTGCAATATTAAAAAGATTTAAAATTTTGTATCTCAAATTGGAAAGAATTTGTATTTTTGCAAATGTTTTACATAGAGGTATAGTTTTTGATACAGAAAGACCTCGTATTTATAGAAAGTAAAGTATTTTAAAATAATATATAAATGGAAAAGATAAGAATAGCTATTGCAGGTATAGGTAATTGTGCCTCTTCTCTTATTCAAGGTTTGGAGTATTATTCTCACAGAGAAAATAATAGTGATGCTCCAGAAGGAATGATGGCTAAGAGTATAGGTGGCTATACTGCCCAGGACATTGAGGTTGTTGCAGCCTTTGATATAGACAAAAGAAAAGTCGGTCAGACGCTTGATAAAGCCATTTATGCCAAACCAAACTGCACAATAAATATAGTAGACCCTGACAAATTTCCAAAAAGTAAGGTTGTGGTTATGAAAGCTCCTGTTTTGGACGGAGTATCACCACATATGTTGGATTATGAAAAGTACCCAGAGGATACAACTTTCGTTGTAGATAACGAAACACCAGAAGTTGATGTTGTTAAGGTGCTTAAAGACACAAAAGCAGATATACTTATAGATTATATGCCAGTTGGCTCGGAAGAAGCGGTTAAGTTTTATGCTCAATGTGCTATAGATGCAGGAGTCGCTTTTTGCAATTGTATTCCTGTTTTTATTGCTTCCAATCCAGAATGGGAACAAAAGTTTATTGATGCTGGTTTGCCTTTGATTGGTGATGATATGAAATCGCAATTTGGTGCTTCAATACTTTCCCAAATGTTGCAAGAGTTAGCTTTTGCTCGTGGTCATAAAGTAAAATGTCATATTCAAGAAAATGTAGGTGGTAATACCGATTTTATGAATATGTTGAATCAGAATCGTTTAAAATCAAAGAAAATATCTAAAGAAAACGTTATTCGTTGTCAAAATGATATTAGAGGTATTCCTGTAGGAGATTCTTTCTTGTTTGCAGGTCCAAGTAATTATATGTCTTATTACAAAGACAATAAGATAGCAAACTTCCATTTGGAATTAGAGGGTTTTGGTGGTTCTCCTGTAACTTTGGATGCAAGACTTTCAGTTATAGATTCTCCTAACTCGGCAGGCGTTGTTATAGATGCAATACGTTATTTGAAAGTAGCAAGAGAGTTGGGTATATGTGGTTCTTTGAGAGGTGCAAGTGCCTTCACCCAAAAAACACCTCCCCAACCTATGACTTTTGAGGATGCTGAGTTTGAGTGTAGAGAACTTTCTGCAAGAAGATTGACTGATATGACACGTGGTCAGGTAAAGAAAAACTAATAAAATTAGATAAAATAACTTTTTTAGAGCAAGTCCCAAAACTCTTGAGACTTGCTTTTTTTATCAAATTATGATAAGGGCTTTATAAATATTTTTTCACTTGCCTACCGTTTCCTTTATTGCTAATGTCATATTAATCTCACAACTAAGTGTAGATTACGCTAACATAAAGGAAAACAACAATTAGATACAAGAAAGCAATACTAACGTTTCCTTTTCTATAATATATTACAGCGAGAACTACTTTTCTTATTCTTGTCAGTTTTGTATTGGTTCCAATTCTCTGACTTGTTGCAAAAGAGATAAGACTTCTTGTTTGGTTTTGCTTGTCAAAAGTTGTTGCTTGAGATTTTTGAAATTTCTTACTCCAGAAAAATATCTCGGGTAAAATTTTCTCATTAAAATACAAGTCTGCTCCTCATTATTTCTTTGCAAAGAATGTAAAAAATGTTTTGTACAGATATCTACTTTATCGTTTAGTGTAGGTTGGTATATTTGTTTTCCGCTCATTTTTTGCTTGCATTGAAGAAAAAAATAAGGGTTGCCCACTGCATGCCTGCCTATTAAGATACCATCTAAATTATATCTTTGTTTGTATTCCCAAAATTTATCAACGCTGTTTATATCCCCGTTGCCAAAAACAGGAATTTTTAAACGAGGGTTTTCTTTTGTTTTGCCTATTAAAGTCCAATCGGCTTCGCCTCTATACATTTGAGTTTTGTAACGCCCGTGTATACTAATAAGTTGTATGCCCACATCTTGTAATCTTTCGGCAAGTTCAACTATTATTTTGTGATTCTCATCATAGCCTAAGCGGGTTTTTACACTGACAGGCAGTTTAACATTATCCACTACAGCCTTTGTGAGTTGTATCATTTTTGGTATATCTTGCAGAATTCCGCTACCCGCTCCTTTACCAGCTATTCTTTTCATAGGACAGCCCCAGTTTATATCAATCCAATCGGGTGATAGGGATTCAACTTTTTGAGCCGCTTGTATGAGAGTTTTTTCATCGGAACCAAATATTTGTATAGCAATGGGACGTTGTTTACCGGAGAATTCTATTTTTTTATAACTTTTCTCCACATCCCTTATCAGAGCATCAGAAGAAACAAATTCAGTAAACAAAACATTGGCTCCCCACTCTTTGCATAACTCTCTATACTCAAAAGTAGTAATATCGTCCATTGGAGAAAGTCCTATAGCAAACTCGGGTAGCAAATCTTTAATCATTGCGTTTGTATTTGATAATACCTACATAACTAAGCAAAACTACATTCATTAGTAGAGCATATATAATGGCAGGTATGGCTATGGTACTATTATTAAAAATAAATGGAGATGAAGCTATTGCTATGGCTTGAGCTGCATTTTGCATACCAACTTCTATAACTATGGTGCGGTTTTCTTTTTTGTTAAGAGAAAAAACCTTGCTAATCAGATAAGCCAAAAATATAGTAGCAAGCAACAAACACACAATACAAGCACCTAAATAAAGGATATGATCAAAAATCACTTTATAATTCTGTATAAAAAACACAAGAGCCAACAACATTAATAAAGGAAAGGCCAATTTGGATAGTACTTTTTCTATTTTTTGAGCCAAAGTATTTTTTTTGTAATTCAAAACAATTCCTATGATTATAGGTAGGAACATAAGTAAGAGATTTTGAATTAAAAGGTTTTTCACAGGAAGGGTTATTCCTATGCTTTGCCCAATGTAATCAGTTACAAAATTCATAATCAAAGGCAAAGTAAAAAGTGTTATTACACTACTCAATGCAGTAAGGGAGACACTTAAAGCCACATCGCCTTTTGCCAAAAGCGAAAATACATTGGAAGAAGAACCACCCGGACAGCAAGCAATAAGCATAATACCTATAAAAAAGAATCCATCTACATTGAATATTTTACATATTACAAAAGCAACCAAAGGCAATAAAACAAGTTGTCCTATTAAACCAATGATAACGGCTTTAGGTTTTTGAAATATTAAGGCAAAGTCTTGTAATTTAAGATTTAGTCCAAGTTCAAACATCAAAATGCAAAGTATGGGCAGGACTATAAAGATACTATTCATAATTCATTTTTTTTTTAGAAAAAATAAGGACAAAACATTATAGTCTCATCCTTATTTAGTATTTATAAATTTATATTAACATTATAATCTACTTCATTATGTGTCCAATTATAGGCACTAAAGCAAAGCCTACCGGTATCACAATAGCATATATTAATGCTAAATAGTCTATGGCTTTGGAATATTTTGCTATGTTTAGGCCGTATGTTTGGAAAACAGAAGCAACTCCATGATACAAATGTATTCCTAAAACGATGAAAGCCAAAAGATAAATCAACATATACAAAGGATTTTTAAATTTATCCTTTGCCATATTGTAAAAATCTGGCTCATATTCTTTGAAGTCTTTTGCAAAATTCTTTGTTACCTCGCTTTTTGTCAAGTTTACAAGATATTTACCATCTGTAGATATTTTTTCTTGTGAAAGAACTTGAATATTCATCATACCAGACTGCAACTCCATAAATTCTTTTGCCTCAGGAGAAGATTGAATATCGTCTTGGGACAACTGACCTTTGTCCATCTTTTCCTTTAATCTATTTTGAATCTCAGCACCTTTCTCTTGGTAATATCTTTCTACTTTTTCTATTTTAACAACGTATTTTCCTTCCACTAAGCCTGATTTTGCAAAATAAAAATCTACAAAGTGTATTATAAGGAAAACAAAAAGTATTATTCCTGTAACAGCCATATATTTACTTCCGCTACCAGTCTTAGACTTGTTTGGAACGGCATAGCGTACAGGACGAGCCATATAATTTTCCAAAGTAACCAACAACGTTACCACAATGTGCAGAACTATACAAGCCAAAAGTATTACTTCAAAAACTTTAACTATGTAGTTTGTACCCATAAAATGGCAAACATTTCTATACCATTCTCCTCCGTCATCTCTTAGTATGCAAAGATTCATACCCATGTGAAAAGGAAGAAATATCAAAAGGAAAGCACCTAAAGCTCCTATGCAAAGTTTTTTTGTTATGGAAGCAAGTTTGATTAATTTCATTATGTCTTACTTTTTTTTAAGTTATTACTTCTAATAATGTTTTAACAATGATTTTGCAAAGATAGTACAATTTTTTTATTTGCTAAAATTTTGATAATAATTTTAAAAATAGATAGTCTTTGTTATAAAAGCAAAATGCGGAAAAGTTTTGCTAATAAAAACAAGTTCCGCATTTTAGTTATATAAATCTATGTACTATTTAACAATTTTCATTTCATTGATAAGGTTGTTCGCTCCTGCAAATTTGTCTATTATAAACAAGACGTAACGTATATCTACAGAAATACATCTTTGCAAATCAGGATTGAAGGCTATGTTGCCACTCATTGCTTCCCAATTACCATCAAAAGCCAAACCTATCAATTCACCCTTTGCGTTCAAAGTAGGAGAGCCAGAGTTGCCTCCTGTTATGTCCAAATTACTAAGGAAACAAACGGGTACCGTACCATCAACTCCATATTGTCCATAGTCCTTTGTTTCATACAATTGTCGAAGTTTTGCAGGTACGGTAAATTCCCAAGAAGAGTTGTCCTCCTTGTCCATAATTCCGTCAAGAGTAGTGTAGTAGTTGTAGGTTACTCCGTCCTTTGGAGAGTAGTTCTTAACCTGTCCGTATGTATAACGAATAGTAGAGTTGGCGTTAGGTGCAAAATGTTTTTTGCTTTCCATTTCCATTACACCTTTAACAAACAAACGATTAGCCTTTGTAAGTTTATCTCTATCCTCCTGTATATTACTCATTTTGGAACGATAGTTGTCCAACAATTGTTTTGTAAGTATGTATGCAGGGTCGTTTTGTATCAAAGACCAATCTCTGTCTATCAGTAGTTTCATGATTTTTTCTTTGCTTACCAAGTTTGAAGTACTATATATATCGTCGGCAATCAAAGTAAAGTTGTATCCGTATTTGAAAGCATAATTCAAAAACTCAGAACTCTGCAAAGTCATAGGTACATTTCTAAAATAAACATCTAAGCCCGCAGCCATAAGTTTTTCTTCTGTAAGAGCGTTGTAATCCTTAAATACTCCGTCAAGATACGCTTCCCAATCTTTTATCAAAGCATCTCTTACGGCTTTGTCGTTTGAGGTTATTTCTTTTTCGAATCTTTCCAATCGCATTGCTATTCCAAAAATACTTGCTCCTCTAAATATCGCTTCATTGGCATAAACTCTCAAATAGTCGTATTCTCCATTTTTGTTATAATAATTTTGAATATCGTCCAAAACACCGTTGTATAATTTTTGTCTTTCACCGCTTTTATCTTCTTTTATCCAAGAGGCAAAACGATTTTCTAATTCTAATTTAGTACCATAAACATTAAGACGTTTCAGACATTGAGTTTGTCCTATATAAAATTTCCAGTAGTTGGAAAGAGATGCAAACTTTGCAGCATATTGTATCCTAACCTTAGGGTCGGCTTTCATGTCTTTGTCCATTACATTGCGAAGAGCTTCTCTTGCTGTTACAACAGAAGGGTTGTAAATATCTATAGCCTGTTTTACTCCTGCAGACGGAAGAAATCTATCTGTTGTTCCCGGATATCCCATAACCATAGCAAAATCATTGTTCTTTACTCCTTTGAGAGAAATAGGTAAATAGTGCTTTGGTTTCATAGGAATATTATCTGTTGAGTATTCTGCTGGTTTGCCGTCTTTATCTGTATAAACTCTAAAAATAGAAAAATCTCCTGTGTGTCTTGGCCACATCCAGTTATCTGTATCTGAGCCAAACTTTCCTATAGAAGAAGGAGGAGCGCCTACCAAACGAACGTCTTTGTAGATTTCGTAAACGAAAAGTATATATTGGTTTCCGTTAAACATTGTGGCAACCTCTGCTGAATATGTTGTACCTTTGGTAATAGATTCTATGATTTTTTTTGAATTTTTTCTTACAATACTAAGTCTTTCTTCCTCAGGTGTATTGTCTGTTACTCCTTGCAAAACTTGGTCGCTAACATCTTCCATACGAATAAAGAACTTTGCAGTAAGACCAGGGTTTGGCAATTCCTCATTCTTATTGTAAGCCCAAAAACCATTGGAAAGATAATCGTGGTCAATAGTTGAATGTGACTGTATCCACGAATAACCGCAATGATGGTTGGTAAGTATAAGTCCTTGGTCGGACACTATCTCACCTGTACAACCTCTACCAAACTGAATAATTGCGTCTTTCAAAGAGGCTTTGTTTATATCATAAATTTGTTTTGGTGTAAGTTTCAACCCTTTTGATTTCATATCTTTATAGGTCTGCTTGTCCAAATACATCAAAAGCCACATACCTTCATCTGCCTTAACCAATGGAGCAAAAGCAAACAAAGAAACAAGTAGCAGTAGTGTGATTTTCTTCATCTCTTAAGTGTTTTTATTATTGGTTTATATTTTGCAAAGGTAGTAAAAACTTTTTATTTCACACCCACAGGGTGTCTTTATAGGGCAGAGCCACTATTTATATTAATCTACAATAAAATTTATGTAGACTTATTGTAACTTGCTCTGTATATATTTATAAAAAAAATTATATATTTGCAAATTAGAACGGAGTGCAATACAGAAAAAGAGTATGACAAATATCAAGGAAAGGCTTTTCAGTGGAATAGATTTTAAAGAGTTGGGAAGCAATGAGGATTTTAAGGAGGATAGTGTAAGGGAGGTTATAATTTTACCTCTTTTGCGTGAGTTGGGGTATGATAAGGGTATGATAGAGCGTAGTAAGACCTTGAAGCATCCTTTTTTGAAAGTGGGTTCTACGCAGAAGCGAGTAACGTTGATACCGGACTATTTATTAAAGGTAGGGGAGAATTATGCGTGGGTTTTGGATGCCAAGTCACCGAAGGAAAAGATAGTCAATGATGAGAATGTGGAGCAAGTTTATTCGTATGCTACGCATCCTGAGATACGTACAACGTATTTTGCTCTTTGTAATGGGAAGGAGTTCTCAGTATTTCGTACAAATGGAGACGGCTCGCCTATTCTGTATTTTTCTTTGGATGAGATAGATATTTATTTTTCTACGCTTAAAAAATTATTGTCTAAAGATAGTTTTCAAGTAGGAAAGCAAGAGAGGTTGACTATAAGGCTAGATAATTCTAATTTTGATTATTTAAATCGCCCGTTACCAAAGGAGATAACGGTACATAAGCGAGCAACAAAGAGGCACTTTGGAGTTCATGGTTATTTTACTAAGCAGTCGTGGGATATAGTTCAGACGTATATAAAGAATTTCACTTTACCGGGTGATTTGGTATTAGACCCTTTTGGTGGCAGTGGAGTAACGGCTATAGAGGCTATGATGACCAGCAGAAAAGCCATAAATATAGATTTGAATCCCATGGCAATCTTTTTGGTTGAGGCATTGGTTGCGCCCGTAGAGGAAAAAGAGTTGACGGAAGCGTTTGAGAAGGTAAAGAAAGCATATTTGAAGAATGAGCCAAAGACGAAGAAAGATATAAGGGAGGCATTGAAGACATATCCACAGATAAGACCGTTGTCATTGCCGAAGGAGTCTGATGTAGAGACTGTTGATAAATTGTTTTCAGATAAACAGCGGGCGCAACTTTCTTTTCTTAAACATCTTATTTATAAGTACTACGGTAGAAAGAAGGATATAAATATAAGAAAAACTCTTCTTCTTATGTTCTCGGGCTTGGTTACCAAAATCAATTTGACTTATCATAACAGTAGTATTGGAGGAGGTGATGCTGCTGCGTTTAGATACTATCGTTATCGTATTGCTCCTAAACCAACTTTCTTAGATGTTATGTATTCTTTTGAACTTCGTTTTAAGAAGGTATTGGAGGCGAAGAAGGAGATATCTTATTTTATTAATGAGGAAACCCTTGATAATTTACAAATAGTAAAGAGTTCGGCTACTGATTTATCATTTATAGAAACGGAGAGTGTTGATTATATTTATACTGACCCTCCTTATGGTAAGAAGATACCATATTTAGACCTTTCTATTATGTGGAATGCTTGGTTGGATTTGGAGGTAAAAGAGGAAGATTATAAGCAGGAAGCTATAGAGGGAGGTACTCACAATCAGACAAAGGCGACCTATAAGGAGTTGATAGCAGAGAGTATCAAGGAGATGTATAGGGTATTGAAGTTTGATAGGTGGATGAGTTTTGTATTTGCGCATAAGGACCCTGAGTTTTGGCATTTGATAGTAGAGACAGCGGAGGCTTGCGGTTTGGAATATGTTGGAGCTGTGCCACAGAAGAATGGACAGACCTCATTTAAGAAGCGACAGAATCCGTTTACAGTTTTGAGTGGTCAGTTGGTAATAAATTTTAGGAAGGCACGAAGTCCGAAGGCTATAATGAAGGCACATTTGGGTATGGATATAGCAGATATAGTTATGCAGACTATAGAGGGAATTATAGCAAAGAACAATGGAGCAACTTTGGAGCAAATTAATGACGAGTTGATAATAAAGGGTTTGGAGTTGGGTTTTTTGGATTTGTTAAAGAAAGAGTACACTGACCTTACTCCTATACTTACTAATAATTTTGATTATGACGAAAAGAAAGATATTTTTCTTATAAAGAAGAATTCCAAATTTACCACTCATATAGATTTGAATTTGCGAATAAGATATTATTTGATAAGTTTTTTACGTCGTATGGAGCGGGAGCATAGGGATGCTACTTTTGATGAGATAATAATGGATATTATACCATTGTTAAAGAATGGAGTAACACCTGAAGACCAGACGGTGTTAAATGTATTGGAGAGTATTGCTATTAAGACACCTGAGGGCAAGTGGAGATTACAGAATGAGGACTCTCAACTTACTTTATTTTAACAATACTTTCACCTATTTTATGGTTATGTCTATAGTAGAAACAAAGAGAGCAGAAAAGAGGGACGTTTATGAAAATAGCATTGATACAAACAGAAATAAAGGACTACGATATAGATTTGAATTGTCAGTATATAAAACTGCTATTAAGTAAAATAGAATTAGATACAGATTTAGTTATTCTGCCTGAAATGTTTTTAACCGGTTTTGTTTCTGATACCTCTTTAGCAAAAGAGAGCGGAGAAAGAGGCTTAAAACTTATGAGAGATTTCTCTTCTACAACCAATATAGCCATAGATGGGAGTTTGTTAATGGAAAGCAATGAAAAATATTACAATAGACATTATTTGATAACACCTGAGCAAGAAATTTTTTACGATAAAGTACATTTGTTTTCAATGTCTGATGAGGTCAAAAATCTTACAGCCGGCAATCAAAAAGATGTTGTTATTAAATACAAGGACTTAAAGATTAAATTGCTAACTTGTTATGATTTGCGATTTCCTTGTTGTAGTAGGAATTTTTTTAAGGACAATGATTTTTTGTATGATGTTCTTATTTATGTAGCCTCATGGCCAAGTAGCAGAAAGGAACAATGGAAAACGCTATTACAGGCTCGTGCCATTGAAAATCAATCATACGTTATTGCTGTAAATAGGCAAGGCAAAGACGCACAAGAGGTGTTTTATTCGGGTGATAGTTGTGTAATTAATTCAAAAGGAGAGTTTTTACTTGAGACAAAAAATTGGGAAAACATTATACATTACTACAATATAGATAAGCAATTATTAGATAAGTATAGAGCAAAATTTCCTTCTTACCTTGATTGGTAGTAAAAAATAATAAATCTTTGTTTGTAATTTTAAAAGATATAGCGTTTGAAAAAATATGCTTATGAAAGAGAGTAAGGACTTTTTAAAAAACTGGCAAAAAAAGATAGTCAAGATACAAAATCAGAATGATTTTTTTTCTCTTTCCAAGGAGGCTTTTTTGTTTCAGTATAATAGCAATAAAGTTTATAGACATTGGTGTGATTTACTAAAATGTGATACAGGAAAAATAAACACTTTTGGTGATATTCCCTTTTTGCCCATAGAGTTTTTTAAATCTTATAATGTTACTTGTTTGCCTGAGCAAGAGGCAGAAGATTATTTTCTTTCTTCTGGTACTGGTTCTATGCAAAGAAGTAAACATTTGATTTACAATAAAAACTACTATATTGAAAATACTTTTGATTGTTTTTCTCAGTTTTTTAAAACAATAGAAAACTATGCTTTTATTTGTTTGTTGCCCAACTATTTGGAGCAGGAACATTCTTCTTTGATATGTATGATGGATGCTTTTGTCAAAAGAAGTAATTATAAACAAAGTGGTTTTTATGCTAACAATTTACAAGAAGTTGCTAATATTCTTTTAGAAAATAAAAAGCAAAATATACCTACTGTTCTTTTTGGAGTAACATACGCTTTGCTTGATTTGGCAGAAAATTATGATTTGAATTTGTCTGATACAATAATCTTTGAAACAGGTGGAATGAAAGGCAGACGACAAGAACTACCTAAAGAAGAGGTGCATAATATTCTTAAACAAAGATTCAAAGTTTCAAACATTGCCTCAGAATATGGTATGTGTGAGTTATTTTCTCAAGCCTATTCAAATGGTAATGGTGTCTTTTACACTCCAAGACAAATGAACGTCTTTATAAAAGAAATTAATGATTACAAACACTTGCTTACAGAAAATAAACGAGGAATAATCAATATAATAGACTTAGCAAATATATATTCTTGTTGTTTTATAGAAACTCAAGATTTGGGCATAAAATTTGCAAACAAAAGTTTTAGTATTTTGGGTAGGGTAGAGTATTCTGATATAAGAGGGTGTAACCTTATGTATCAGTGAAATAAAAGAGTAGTAAACAATAAAGAAATAAAGATATGATAACGTATGAAAAAATAGAGGAGAGTAAAAATTACATAAGTTCAATTTGCAATTTCACTCCTCAAATAGGTATAGTACTTGGTAGTGGCTTGTCTTCTTTTGCAGATAATTTAGCTGATAAAACAGTTATTCCCTATAAAGAAATTCCTAATTTTCCGGTTTCAACAGTAAAAGGACATAAGGGCAATTTGGTTTTGGGTACAATGGAAAACAAGGGTATAATTTGTATGCAGGGAAGATTTCATTTTTATGAAGGGTATTCTATGCAGGAGGTCACCTTTCCTATAAGAGTAATGCAACTCTTGGGTATAAAAACTTTGATAGTTACCAATGCTGCCGGTGGAGTAAACAAAGATTTTAACACTGGTGATATTATGATTATTACCGACCATATTTCTCGTATGCCCAACCCTTTGATAGGACCAAATGATGAAAACTTAGGTACAAGATTTCCTTCTATGAGTGAAGTATATGATAAAGAGTTGATAAACATAGCAAAGCAAGTTGCTCAAAAGGAAAATATAGATATAAAACAAGGTGTGTATGTTGGCAATACAGGTCCAAGTTTTGAAACCAATGCAGAATATGTTATGTTTAGAACTTTGGGTATTTCAGCCGTTGGTATGTCCACAGTACCCGAAGTCATTGTAGCGGCTCATGCTGGTATGAAAGTTTTGGGACTTTCCATTATAAGCAATGTTTTTAACGAAAATCTTACTCAAGAACCTTCTCACCAAGAAGTGTTGGACAATGTGGCAAGAGCAAATTCAAATCTATTAAGAATAATAGAGGGAGTATTGCAACATATCTAAAAAATTAGAAAGAGATAAACTATATTATTCTTTTACAATGGTTAGGAACAAAAAACGACAAATTCTTTATTTAATATTACTGTTGTTAATTTTTGAGTTGGTGTGGTTTGTTTTTATCAATATCAAACCACACTCGGAGTTAAATAGATTTCAAAACAATATAAACACAATATACAGTAATATTGAACAAGAAGGAGAAAAATTTGTCTTTGTTGAAGATAGTTTAGTTTTTTGGTCGGTTAATACTATTGATGTAAACAAGTGTGTTAAGGATAGTAGTAGTATAGTTTTTTTACCTAATGGCATTTATTTAAAAAAAACATATCAAAAAGAAGATTCTCTTATAGTTTATCTCTATTTGATTAAAAATAATTTTGACAATCAAAACCTTTATACTCAAAATAAATATAATACACCATTTTCTCTTAATAAAGATATAAATATTACCACAGAAAAAACCTCACACCCAATAATCATAGAGGGACACACCGCTTTTTATTTGGACAATTGCACATATAGAGAACTTATATCAGAATGGCAGGTATTTGTTTCGGATGTTTTGGTAATTATGTGTGTTTTTTATATACTGATATTTCTTATTAGACAGATAAAAATAAAGCATAGAAAATCTTTTGTTACTATTCTCATATTGCTTCCCGTGTATATAGCAAGTGGAGTATTTGTCTATTACTTGTCTTACTACTGCCCACAAGTTTCTTTTTATATCTATACTCAGCAAATACATTATACAAATATTCTATTTTTTATCATACTTGTATTGCAGGGGTATTTGCTCTTTTGTTTTACCTCTCAAATGGCAGAGCCTTCTAAAAACAAAAAATATATTCTTTCAAAAAAAATCTTGCTATTGTTGTTTATTTCTATTGTCTATGGCTCTGTTATGGAAATGTTTTCTTATAAAAATATAAGAGAAAAAATAGAAGCCAAAACAAAAGAAATATCACAAAAAAGAAGTCCCGCGGTTGAAGAACAATTCGTAAAAAAGATTGAAGAGTTGGAAAATGATGAGGTATTTAGTAAATTTTTGAAACGAGGACAATTTCTTAAAGCAGAAGATTATGCTACAAATATTTATTTTAAAGAAATAGAGGATAAATATCATGTTGGTATATTAGTATTTAATGATAAGGACTCTATGTATGTGCAACCCATAGGCTACTATACCAATATTCTTGCCTATGCAGAGGAAAGAATAAACGGAGCAAGACGAATAGACTCGGCTTTTGTATGGGTAGAGGATAATGAAATAGATAATAACAACACCTATATATATCTATGTAAGAGTGATAGTGTAAATATTTTTGTGGAATGTTTGAAAAAACAGAACTCCAAGAATATGAATTATACTCTCTTATTGACAGAAAAAGAGGATGAAATAGAGGGAAGTTTGTCTTATGCACGTTATCACAAAAATAATTTGGTCTACTCCATCGGAGAAAAGATTTTTGACTCTAAACTCAATATAGAAGAAATAAAAAGTTACAAAGATTCTACTTTTTTTTGGAGAGATGAAAATGGCTATATGAGTTATTATCTTGTGGATAAGGATAATATTTATGTTGTTTGTTTTTTCTATCGTTTGCCTTACAATATACTCGGAGCAGTTTCTTTATTCTTCCTTGTCTTTATTATGATTTTTGGTTTGGAATTTTTTAGAGGTTACTCTCCTCATTTTCGCACCTTTACTCCAGGTATTCGTAGTAGTATTTTGTTTTCTTTGATAGGCTCTTTTATTGTAGGTATTATCATCGCAGGCTTTTTCAGTATAAGAAGTATCAATAATTTCAATTCCAAATACAATACAGACAACATAAGAAATAAAACCAACGCTATACGTATAGAAATAGAGAATTTCTTTGGGGATGGAAATGTTTTAGATAATAGAGAAACATTGAAAACAGATTTAGATAATTTACTTTTAAAATTGTCCAATAGTTTTTTGACCGATATAAATTTGTATGATACAAATATGAACCTAATGTCCACATCTCAAAAATCTATTTTTGAACAAGGTTTTTTACTAGACAGAATGAATATTGAGACAAAAAAAACTATGCAGGAGGTTTTAAGTACAATATATGTGGTGGAACAAATAGGAACATTGAAATTTACAAGTGCTTACACTCCTATAACAGACCAAACAGGTAGGACTATATGTTACCTTAATATTCCTTTCATCAATCAGCAAAAGATTATGAACGATAATATTAACGTTATAATCAATAATTTTATAAATATGTTTTTGTTTTGGGTAAATATATCTATAATTATATTTATTCTTTTGAGTGATGTGATTACCAAACCATTGCAAATTTTACAAGAAAAGTTAAATAAGGTGGATATTGGTGGTAACAATGATAAGATAACATGGGAAAAGAATGATGAGGTTGGGGATTTGATAAAAACTTACAATTCCATGATAGAAAAGTTGGAAGAAAGTTCATATTTATTAAAACAGCAGGAAAGAAATTCCTCTTGGCGTGAGTTGGCTTCTCAAGTTGCTCACGATATTAACAACCCTTTGACTCCTATGAAACTCTCTATACAATATCTTCAAAAAGTCTTGCATGAAAAACCCGAATTGTTTGCCTCAAAATTTCAAAAACTTGCTCCTTCTCTTATTTCTCAGATAGATAGCATAAGTAATATTGCTTCAGAGTTGAATAATTATAGTAAACCTACACCAAATAAAAAGGAAAAAACAGATATAGTTGTCTGTATACAAAACGCAATAGATTTATTTGAAAATGTTAATGATGTAAAAATAGATTTTCAACATCCTGCTCAAGCCGTATATGTTATGGGAGATAAGAATTTATTTACACGTATATTCAATAATATAATAAAGAATTCATATCAAGCCATAAAGGACAAGGAGTATGGAAAAATAGAAATAAATCTAAAGGCGTCCTCTCAATCTTGTATGATAAGCATAACAGATAATGGTTGTGGAATAAAAAACGAGGACAAAGACAAAATCTTTAACCCTCATTTCACAACCAAACAAGACGGCAACGGAATAGGGCTGACAATAGTAAAAACCATTATAGAAAGTTATAATGGAGAGATAAATTTCTTTAGTAAAGAGAATGAAGGTACAACTTTTAATATAACTTTTGACTCTTTTAACGAAAGTGAATAGGTTAAAGACCTAGGCATAGCGTGACTCATATGGATGAAGTATTCGTGAGGGGAGAGGAGGTTGTTGTTGTATCTGTGCTAATTTTAAACAATTTGTCAATTGATTAATTCACCATATAGGTCAAAAGTATCCACTGAGTTTATTCTTATATTGTAAAACTCGCCTATTTTAAGATTATCATCCAAAGGAATAAGTACTTCGTTATCTACTTCAGGGCTGTCATATTGGGTTCTGCCAACAAAAAATTCTCCCTCTTTCCTGTCTATTAGTACTTCAAAAATTTTTCCTATCTTTTGTTGATTTAGAGATAAGGAAATTTCTTCTTGTAAAAAAGTAAGTTCGTCCAAACGTCTGTTTTTCTCTTTTTTAGGAACTTTATATACAAAACCGCCTGCCTTTGTACCCTCTTCCTTAGAATAAGTAAAGGCTCCCATTCTGTCAAATTTTGTTTGCGACACAAACTCTTTTAATTCCTCAAATTCAGGTTGTTTCTCTGAAGGGTAGCCAACTATAAAAGTAGTACGCAAGGTTATATCGGGTATTGTTTGCCTTATATGAGAGATAAAAGACTTTATTTCCTCCGATGAGGTTTGTCTTTGCATACTTTTTAATACACGGTTGTTTATATGTTGCAAAGGCAAGTCCAAATAATGACAAATTTTTTTTTCCTCTTTCATCAACGACAAAACCTCCATAGGAAACTGATTCGGGTAGGAATATTGCAAACGAATCCAATGTACATCCACTTTACACAAGGCTTTCAATAGGTCGTAAAGTTTTCTTTCCTTATATAAGTCCAAACCATAATAGGAAGTATCTTGTGCTATAAGAATTAACTCCTTTACCCCTTGCCTCGCAAGAGTTTGAGCCTCTTGTACAATTTCCTCTATGGGACGAGAAATATGTCTGCCCCTTATCATAGGTATAGCGCAAAAAGAACAATGTCTGTCACAGCCCTCAGATATTTTTATATAAGCATAGTGCTTTGGAGTAGATAATTGACGAAAACTGCCTGAAGGCTCAAAGTGGGTGTTTTGTTTGAGATAGGAAATAATCTCTTTTTGTTGCATAAGTCCAAAAATTTTGTCCACTTCTGGTATTTGCTCCTGCAAATCATTTTTGTATCTCTGTGCTAAACAACCAAAGACTATAACCTTAAAATGTTTGTTTTCTCGTTTGCGAAAAGTAACGTATGCAAGAATTAAATCAATAGATTCTTCTTTTGCTTTGTCTATAAAACCGCAAGTATTTATCAAAACATAGTCAAAATCCAAGTTCTTGGCTTCAAATTCGACACAAAAGCCGGCTTTTGACAATGCTCCTGCAAGATTTTCGCTATCTACGGTATTTTTAGAGCATCCCAAAGAAATTAGATTTACCTTTGGCATTATATTTATAAAGAAGTAAAATTATAGTTTGATTTTCACTCCTAAGGCCACACCCAAACGAGAAAGATTCTCGGAGTCAGATAACTCAATTTTAGTATCGTTTTCACTTACCTTGCTAACGCTACCGCCCATAAAGTGTAATTGTCCGTCCAATGAAAGGTACCTATTTATTACATACTCTGCCCCCAAGTCCAAACCATAACCAAAGGTTGCTCTGTTTAGGGTATAACTTGTGGAAGAAGTACCTTCAAGTGTGCGTACAGCATTTCTAAAATTCATAAAACCAAATGTTGCTCTTGCATAAAGATACCATTTTTGGTCAATCAAGTTGGTATGTGCTAAAAAAGATGGACCTACGTAAAATATATATCTATCATCCGAAAAAGTCTCTTCATGTGTCTTGTCCTTATAATAGGAATCAAAAGCATTGTACATAGAAAAAACAAGACCAAAAGCAAAATTGTTGTGAAAATTGTAATCATAGTCCAACTCATAATTTATTCCGTGACGCATATGTCTTGCGTGGTCGCTACGTTTAAAGTTGGTAAATACCTCTGTATCGTGTTTATCACTAAGCATAAAACCATAACCAATGGTCATAGTAAAATGATGAGGACTTTGTTTATAATGATTTTTACAATGTTTTTCACATTTTCTCTCGCTGTTGGTAGTATCTTGAGCATAAGAATAAACGCAACAGAATAATATTGCTATGGCTAAAAATACTCTTTTCATTATACTTATTTTTTCTTTGTTAAAAAATTTATACTCGTTTTTTTATTACTCGGAAGTGGTAAATAAAGTTTCTACAAATGCTTCTCTATTAAATATTTGTAAATCTTCAGCTTTTTCTCCTAAGCCTATATAACGTACAGGTATTTTAAAACTATCAGAAATACCTATAACCACTCCACCCTTTGCTGTTCCGTCCAATTTGGTCAAAGCTATAGCATTGACCTCTGTAGCAGCAGTAAATTGTTTGGCTTGTTCTATGGCATTTTGTCCTGTAGAAGCATCCAAAACCAAAAGCACTTCTTGAGGTGCTTCTATCATAAGTTTTTGCAATACTTTTCTTATCTTACCCAACTCATTCATCAAGCCTATTTTGTTGTGAAGCCTGCCTGCCGTGTCTATTATAACAACATCAGCCTGTTTGCTTATAGCCGATTTCAAAGTATCGTAAGCTACGCTGGCAGGGTCGGCTCCCATAGTTTGAGCAACAATATCAGAATTTGTTCTTTCTGCCCAAATTTTTAGCTGCTCTATAGCAGCGGCACGAAAAGTATCAGCAGCCCCAAGCACAACTTTTTTGCCTGCTTTTTGGAAATTATATGCCAACTTGCCTATTGTGGTAGTTTTGCCTACTCCATTGACTCCTACAACAAGAATAACGTATGGTTTTTGTTTTATATCTAAATCAAAACCTCGTACAAGATTTTCATTTTTTTCATTCTCTTGCATCAAAAGAGCAATCTCGTCTTTCAGCAAAGTATTTAATTCATTTATGCCGAGGTATTTGTCCTTTGAAACTATAGCTTGTATTCTATCTATTATTTTCAGAGTGGTATCCACGCCCACATCAGCCTCTATGAGTATTTGTTCCAAATTATCCAACACATCATCGTCTATTGTGCTTTTACCCGCAATAGCCTTTGTGATTTTTGAGAAGAAACTTTGCTTGGTCTTTTGCAAACCTTTGTCTAAAGTCTCTTTATCCTGTTTTCTAAAAAAAGAAAAAATACCCATACCATATGTTATTTAGTTATTCATTTACTTCACAAAAGAAACAAAATAAACTGCTTATATCCAATAATAGAAAAAAGGTAGTCGCTCATTCTTCTTTTGAAAGAATCCAACCACCCAAAATTCTAAAAAAAATGGACAAACAATTTTTTATTTTTTCTTTGCTAAAGCCTCTTTTACTTTGTCAGTTGCAACCAACTCCTCAGTAAACATATATGCTCCAGTTTTTTTAGAACGTTCGGTTCTTATTATCTTTGCGAAACCAGAACCATCGTTGGTCTTCAGTGTTGCTACTACTTTCTTTGCCATCTCTTTTCCTCCTTAAAAAATTATTTAATTTCTTTATGTACGGTAACTCTCTTAAGATAAGGGTTATATTTCTTTAACTCCAATCTATCAGGTGTGTTCTTTTTAGATTTTGTCGTAACATATCTTGATATACCTGGAACACCGGATGCTTTCTGCTCCGTACACTCTAATATTACCTGTATTCTAACGTCTTTTACTTTCTTTGCCATAATTATCTAAAATTTTTCGAGTTGCAAAAATACATATAATTTTTATACTAACAATAAAAAATACACATTTTTTTATACAACCGTTAATAATTAGTCGTTTTGCTCTTGACGTATTTTGTTGCTAACATGTTTTATACAAGATTTTTCATCACTAAGGTCGCCTATATAAAAGGCTATTTTGTTAGGCTCTTTGGTATAATCTCTTATAAAACCATAATAAGTGGTATCTCCCTGTTCAAAGGCGTGAGATATTGCACCCTGATAACCATCTCTGCAATCAACCTCCATAGAAAGAAAATATATATCTCCGTTTGTGCCTCTAATTACATCAAAATTAGTAAAACGAATGGAAGTATATTTGAGAATGTTTTTTCTTATCTCAAGCAATTCTTTATCTGTTGTTTTTGCATTAATACCTACCACAGCATAATCGTTTGTAAAAATGTAAGGGTAACAAATTTCTTCTTTCTCTGTCTTTTCCTCTTGTGCTTGCAAACCCATTCCGCAACACAAACACATTATAAACAAAATTATATGTATTTTCTTCATTTTTTGCTCTACTTATTTCTTACTACAACGCAATGAAACAACAAAATATTGTACCATTATTAGATTTTGAATTTTTTGTTAAACAAATTTTCACAAGCGTTTTCCAATAACTCTATTACAGAAAAGAAATCTTTCTCTACTCCATAATAAGGGTCAGGTATTTCTTTTTGATTTGGGTGTTTTGTCAAGTAGTCGCTCAAAAGTATGATTTTCTTTGAGTATTCTCCTTTTGGATCTTTGCTGTGCAATGAGGAAGTATTTTCATTGTCCATGCAAAGTATGTAGTCAAAGTTGTCAAAGTCCTCCGTATCAAATTGTCGAGCATGGTGAGTAAAGTTGTACCCTTGCTTACTGCCTGCTATACGCATACGCTTGTCGGGTAATTGTCCAATGTGCCAACCTCCTATTCCGCAAGAGTCTATAAAAAAATCTTCCTCTCTTTTGTTTCTTATAATTATTTGTCTCATAATTTCCTCACCCGCAGGAGAGCGACAAATATTGCCTAAACATACAAATAACAATCCTATCTTGTCAGTATTCTTATACATATTTCTTTTTTTTATTTTTTTATATCTCTTGCTAATCTAAAACCTGTTCCCGTACCAAAAGAATTGATATCGGAGCAACGTCTATGATGTACGCTCATAAGTCCAAAATCAAAAGCAAAACACCCGCCTCTATTTACTTTTCCCAAGCCTTTTTGAGGACCTTTAGGATTCTTTTGAGGAGATGATTGGTAATAAAAAATTTCATAGTTATCATTACACCATTCCCACGCGTTGCCACTCATATCGTATATTCCCAACTCATTGGGGTTTTTTTGTCCAACAGGGTGCAAACGTCCGTTTGAGTTTTCATAACACCAACCTACTTGGTCATAATCATCGCTTCCCGCATACAAATAGCCCTTTGACTTATTGCCTCCTTTGGCGGCATATTCCCATTCTGCCTCTGAGGGTAAGCGACAGGATTTCCATTTTGCATAGTCATAAGCATCTTGCCAGGTAACATTTACTATGGGCATATCATCTTGCCAACCGTATGAGGGAGAAGAAGGCATATCGCGATGTGTCGCTGAGCAAAATTCTTTGTATTCCCTTACAGTTACTTCATATTTGCCTATTTCAAAGGTAGAAACAAAAACTTTATGAGCAGGCATTTCATCCGGGTAACAATCTTTGTCCTTTTCATTGCATCCCATATAGAAATAACCACCCTCTACTCTTACAAACTCTTGTCCAAACGCATAGAAGAAAACGCAAATAAAAAATAAAAAAAACAACAAACTAAACTTTTGCATACGATTTTGCTTTTTCAATTATTTCTTTTTCGTTTTCTATTTTATGATTTTGCATCAAAACCCTGCCATTACAAATAACAGTATCCACACAGGAAGAATCTGCCGAATAGACCATATTGTAAACAATGTTGTACAGCGGTTGCATCCTTTCGTTGTCCAAATCTACCAAAATACAATCTGCAAGTTTCCCTTCCTCTATTGAGCCTGATAATATATTATAGTATTCTGCACCTTTGCGAGTTGCCATTTCAAAAACTTCCTTAGCACTTAGCACTTCCGCTTCAAGAAAACCTACTTTACTAAGCAAACAAGCCATTTTCATTTCCTCTATCATAGAAAGATTATTGTTTGAAGAAGTGCCGTCTGTTCCCAAAGCCACTTTGCAACCATATTTTTTCATCAAAGGCATTGGAAAAATACCTGATGCTAGTTTCATATTACTACAAGGGTTATGCACTGCTACAGATTTTCTTTTTGAGAATATTTCTGCATCTTTTTCTGTAAAATAAACACAGTGTGCGCTTATAGTCCTTTCGTCCATTATTCCAATACTATCAAGCCATTGCAAAGGAGTGAGTCCATTGTGTTCTTTTTGGCAATCGTCAAATTCTTTTTTTGTTTCCGCCAAATGTGTTTGTAAAAAAGTATCTGTTTCTTTTGCTATTTCATAAGCCTGTCTATACAATTTTTCCGAGCAAGTGTATATGGCATGAGGTGCAGGTGAAACGCTTATTCTTTCGTGCTTACTCTTGTTGTATTGTATTATAAAATCAAAATTTCTCTCTATTTCTTTGCTTGATAATCTGTCCATTAGAGAAACTCCTACGTCACATCTTACTCCCATTTCCTCTACTGCCCTTATAACCTCTTCACTATGCCAATACATATCGGCAAAAAAAACAGTACCGCTTTTTATCATTTCTATTACAGCAAGACGAGTACCGTGATAAATATCCTCAGCCTTTAATTCCGCTTCTCTTTGCCATATTTTTTGCAACCAATCAAACAAAGGCATATCCTCAGCATAACCCCTTAAAAGAGTCATTGCAGCATGGCAGTGCAAATTATAGAAAGCGGGAAGTATGGCTTTGTTTTCTGCGTCTATGATTTTGTCTAATATAATTTCCTTTTGAGAAACTTCATCAGTCTTGTAGATCAATGTGTTGCCAAATAAAGGGACAAGAGAATTGATATCAAAAATTTTTTCAAATACATTGTCTTTTATTAAAACATTAACTTTTTGATTTTCCAACAAAACATTTTTTATCAGTGTCCGCATAAAACAGAATTATTCTTTTTGTAAATTTTGAGTTTTCAAAATTACAAACATTTTTTCTTTTATCTTATGATTTTTGTGCCTTTTTAGTAACAAAGCCCGTTATAACTTATACCAAACTAATTATAAAGCACAAAAAAACATAAAAAAAACATTGTCAAACTATATAAAATTACTACCTTTGCAATTCTTAAAGGAAAGAAAAGCAGAATGAAAATAAAAAATACAATTATTATATTCTTGGGTATTTTGTTGTATTCTTTGAATGTTTTTTCAAAGGATAATGTTTATACAGTTGTTTTACAAAACGTTAGTTTGGAAGTACCTGATGGTTGGAGCGTACAAAAGAATGTGGAAAGGAATGGAGATTTTGTTCTAAACTGTACTAAGGACAATAGTATTGCTTTTGTAGAGGTTGTGTGCAAAAGAAAGGTTATTGCCTTAGAAACAAGACTAAATGAAATAGCCACTCAACGCTCCTTACAAAAGAATTTTGACTATATGCAAATAGATGAAGTGCACCCCGTTGTTTTCAACAAACACAAAGCAAAACATCTTTCTTATACCAATACCTATCTTAATGATGTAAGCAAAGGTGGTATATATGCTTTTATTTTTGAGGGATATACTTATAGTTTGGAGTTTTTTGGCGAGGACAACCCAAAAATGAGAAAAGAGTTGGAAAAAATAATTCGTTCCTTTAAGATTACTTCGGCTAAGAAAGAAATAAATATAGTAGAGAAAGAACAGGAGTATCAAGCAAAGGATTGGAAAAAATATGATGATACTACAAGTTTGGAAACAAAAGTAGAGGAATATGGAAAAGACCTTGCAACAATAAACACAGCTAATAACCACAAAAAAGTAGAAAACTATTCTTCTGAAGAAATAAAACTAAAAGAAAAACTTTCCTCTCTTAACAAAGAAAAAGAGCAGTTGCAGGAGCAATTGCAAATTGCTAAAGATGAGAATAATACAAAACAAGAAGAGAAAATAAATAAAAGTCTTAGTAAGTTGGAAACAGAAATAAATAAAATAGAGGAAAAATTAGATAATATAAGAAAAGAGAATTTGAAAATAAAACTAAAAGAAAAAAATAAATAAACAAAATATCGGGGTGTAGCGCAGTCCGGTAGCGCGCTTGCTTCGGGAGTAAGAGGTCGTGAGTTCGAATCTCATCACCCCGACAAAAACATTCTTTTAATAACACTATGCAGAAGATTATTACCTTTACAATTCATCTATCTTTGATTGTATCTTTGTTGCTGACTGTTTCTTGTAGTAAACAACAAGAAAATAAAGAGTTTGACAAATTATCTTTTGAGGAAAAAATGGCTCTATTGGATGCCAATATCAAAAAGAGCCCCTCCGATGCAGAATTGTATTACGAAAGGGCAAAATTGTACAACTCTAAAGAGAATACCAAAGAGGCTTTGTTTGATATTCAAAAAGCAATAAAGTTAGACAAAAAAGAGCCTAAATACTACATAACAGCAGCAGATATATATTTTGCAAGAGGAGAGTCTACTTTGGCTTTTGATGCTTTGAATCAAGCGACCAAATATGATAAAAACAACGTAGAGGCTTATGCAAAAATAGCAGAGTTAAGTTTTTTACTAAGAGATTATAATAGAGCAAGAGAAAATATAGACAAAGTTTTGGAATTGGACAAAATCAACGCCGAGGCTTATTTTCAAAGAGGTATGATATACAAAGAAATAGGTGATACTCTTAACGCTGTAAAGGACTATCGTAAAGCCATAGAATACAAAACAAATTATGAACAGGTTTTTGAAGAGTTGGCTAATATTTTTGCTGCAAAAAATGACCCTATTGCCATAGAGTATTATCAAAGCACCATAAACATAAACCCCAAAAATATTGATGCTATGTATAATCTGGGGCAGTTCTATCAAGACCATAACGCAATACAAAAAGCTTTGGACTTGTATCAAAAAATTTTGCAAATAAAACCAAATTATGCCAACGCTATGTATGCTACTGGTTACATCAACTACGTTTATAAGGAGGATTATGATATGGCTTTGGATTGTTTTGAAAAAACGGTTAAGGCAGATAGCAGTTATTTTGAGGCTTATAGTATGATGTCAAATATATATGAAAGACAAGGAAAGCAAAAGCAAGCAAACGAAAGCAGAGCAATAGCCGATAGTTTAAAAAATATTTAGAACAAAATAAATTATTAAGCAACCATATATAAAAGAAGAAAAAGAGTTATGAAAATTTTATTATTAGGTAGTGGTGGTAGAGAATCTGCTTTGGCAAGAGTTATATCTTTGAGTAAAAAGACAGAAAAATTATATATTGCTCCGGGCAACCCTGGTATGCAACAATGGGGAGAATGCTTAAAATTAGAAGGTTTTGAAGAAATATCCTCTTTTTGCAAAGAGAAAAATATTGATATACTTGTTGTAGGTCCTGAGCAACCTTTGGTTGAGGGAATAACAGATTATTTGAAAGAACACAACCCAAATATTATAGTTATAGGACCAAACAAAATAGCCTCTCAGCTGGAAGGAAGCAAAGATTTTGCAAAGGATTTTATGCTAAAAAACAATATTCCTACTGCAAGATATCAGACCTTTGACTCTTCAACCATAGCGGAGGCAAAATCTTTCTTAAAAACACTTAAACCTCCATACGTCTTGAAAGCGGACGGCTTAGCGGCAGGCAAAGGTGTGATAATACTTTCTAATGAGCAGGAGGCAGAAAAAGAGTTGGAAAGTATGATTTTGGGAGCAAAATTTGGAAAGGCTTCAAACAAAGTGGTTATAGAGGAGTTTTTGCAAGGAATAGAATGCAGTGTTTTTGTTTTGACAGATGGCAAAAATTATATTATTTTACCTGAGGCTAAGGACTACAAAAAAGTAGGTGAAGGAGATACAGGACTAAATACAGGAGGAATGGGAAGTATTTCCCCTGTGCCTTTCTGTGATAAAGGCTTTTTAGACAAAGTAGAACAAACAATAATACAACCAACCATAAAGGGTTTAGAAAAAGAGGCTATGGATTATTGCGGTTTTATATTCTTTGGTCTTATGAATGTGGGGGGAGAACCTTTTGTTATAGAATACAATGTAAGAATGGGCGACCCTGAGAGCGAAAGCGTATTTGCAAGATGGGAGTCTGATATTGTGGAAGCCTTCTATTTGTGTGGCAAAAAAGAATTAGACAAATACCATTTGGAAATAACCTCTCAAACAGCAGCAACCGTAATGCTATGCTCGGGCGGTTATCCTTTAGATTACGAAAAAAACAAAGAGATAATGGGTATGGAAAATATTGATAACGCTATTATCTACCATGCCGGCACAAAATACGGAGATAACAACAAAATACTAACCTCGGGTGGTAGAGTTTTGGCTGTTACTTGCTTAGGAAACAATATGCAAGATGCCCTAAATGAATGCTATAAGCAAATAAATAAAATACATTTTGATAAAATGTATTACAGAAAAGATATAGGCCAAGACCTACAGGCTGTGCCTGTAACCCATGCTAACCTATCAAAAAAAGTAACGGCTATGCCTTTATAGAACAGGCTATGCCTGAAAATTTTTTTCGGGAAATCGCGTAAATACATAGTTAAAAGCAAAAAAT
>CAZVEO010000027.1:0-26086 GCA_964626385.1 uncultured Bacteroidaceae bacterium | reverse complement strand
ACAACCTCTGCCCTTATAAAGTGATGGCTTTGCTCTTATAAGACAGATAAAGCCTCACCCAAATAGTATTTTACAAGAATTTCCTGGTTTATAAAATTATCCATTGCAGAATGTTTTTGTAACGGATTTGACCTTATAAAACACCTTGTAGGTGCGGGATAAGTCTATAAGTTTATAAAAAAAGTCCTATGAGATGAGGTTCTTATAGGACTTAAAAATAAATAAAATGAAACTTACTAAAAATGTATTTAGTCTATACTTTTCAATGTATATTTGGTAGAACCTAAGCCTATTTGCTCAGCATAATCTACTATATACGCACCATTTTGTTGATTGATTCTATCAATCAAAGGTTTGGTATTATTTTCCTCTGTAACCTCCATATTGAAGATTATGTCCAAGCAAGCCTTATCCAAAGCCACAGGGTCAGTTGAAGCCAAAATACCATAATCTTTAATCAAAGGTTTTGCAGGGTTAGCATTGCAATCACAATCTATTGACATATTGTTCATAACCGCAATATAAACTATTTTATTACCAAACTTTTCAGCCACTGCCTTAGAAGCCTCTGCCATAGATTCAAGAAAATCATTTTGAGGTGCAATATTGCTCCACAATTCTTTCATTGTTTCAACTTTTCCTGCAGAGTGAATGTAACTTTTGCCATTAGAAGAGGCAAAACCTATAGATTGGTTTTTCAACACTCCACCAAAGCCAGCCATTTGATGACCTTTGAAGTGAGCAAGGTTAACCATAAAATCATAGTTGTTGATATGAGAACCAACAATATCATATTTCAAGTGTTTTCCATCTTTGATTGGAAGTTTTATCTCGCCCTCTTCATCCAAAATATCAACCTTTGCAACTTTTTCCCAACCATGCTCTTTAATGGTATGTTTGTGCAAATCTGTTCTGTGTCTTGTGCCTTCGTATGCAGTATTACATTCTACAATGTTGGCATTAAGTTTGTGAACCAAAGGAGCAATCAAATCCATAGACAAAGCATGTATGCCTTTGCCCTCACCGGTTGAGATTTTTACTCCTACTTTGCCCTCTGCTTTTACTCCAAGTGCCTCATAAATTTTTACAAGACTTTCTGGTGTGATGTCCTTAGTAATGTAGACAACACTCTCTTGATTTTTGTTTTCTTCTGTCATAACAGTTTTCTCCTTTTCTTTGTTTGAACAAGCCAAGAATGCAAAGGAAACAACCCCCGCAAACATCGCTATTTTTGATAATCTATTCATAATAGTTTATAATTTTAATTTGGTTAGTTTCTATCTACTCTTACATTGCAAAAATATAACTTTTTTTTTATTTCTCTATATTTTTTTGATTTTTTTAAAACTCTTCTTACAATGAGGTTAAATAATATTCTTAATTTTGCAGATATTATTTTTAATAAATATATAATATAATATGATAAGTAAAGCATTGTTGAAACAAATAAGCTCTTATAAACAAAAAAAATATAGAGATAAGGATAAAGTATTTGTGGTAGAGGGAGAAAAAATGACAAAGGAAGCAATAAGGTCTTCTTTTGAAATATTGTGTATTTGTGCAATAGAACAATGGCTAACTGAAAACAAAGATTTGACTAAAGGAATACAATGCTATGAAGTTAATCAAAGTGAGTTGGAAAGAGTAAGCAATTTGACCACACCCGGTAAAGTTCTTGCAGTATTAAAACAACGAGTATGTCCAATACCAAAAGACGTTTCAAAAGAATTGACACTTGTACTTGATAGAATAAAAAATCCCGGTAACCTTGGCACTATAATAAGGTTGGCTTTGTGGTTTGGAGTGAAAAATATTATATGTTCAAATCAAACCGTAGACCACTACAACCCCAAGGTAATACAAGCAAGTATGGGCGCTGTATTTTACGCTAATATATACTATTGCAATATAGAAGAGTTTTTAAATAGTTTGCCCCAAAAAGTTGATATCTATGCCACAGTTGTTAAGGGAGGAAAAAGTATTTATGAAAAAGAACTTAATCCGCAAGGAATTATTGTTATTGGCAATGAATCTTGCGGTGTATCTGAGGAAATTTTACATAAAGTCAATCATAAAATAACTATACCCTCCTTTGGCAACAAAAATGAGGTAGAGTCTTTGAATGTTTCTATGGCAACCGCAATAATCTTATCTGAATTTAGAAGAGAAGTGAAAAAAAATATATAATTTTGCAAATCTAAAAAAGAAACAAAAAGGAGTAACTGATATATGAGTATGTTTAGCATAGATTTGGGAGGTAACAACAAATTTGAGCCATGGAGTAAGGATTTTTGGTTAAAAATTCTTGTAATGACTATTGCTATATGCATAGTTTGTTGGCTATGGGGAGCCGATGAGCCTTCTATGGACAGACCATACATAGCAGGACCTATATATGCCTTATTGCTTGCCATAGTTATAAGCATACTTAACGGTTTTATAAAGCCTATTATTTCCCTGTTTTCCATACATTTGATTATTTCCACATTGGGGTTATTTATGTTGGTTATCAATGCAATAATAGTTATGATAGCAGCTTGGCTTATGGGAGATAAGTTTGATATAAACGGCTTTGGAAATGCCCTTTTGTTTTCTATAATAGTTTCTGTTTTGAGTTTTATTTTGGATATACCTCGCAGAATTAAGCGTATTTCAGATAAACTTAGTTCCAAACACGACCCTTATAGAGATAATAATCCAGAAAGAGATGAGGCTACTTTTACGGAGTACGAAGACGTAACCGATAAAGAGTAAGAATACAAAAAAATAACACAACAAATAAATTCTATTATTTTTTATTACAATGAAAATTTGTAGAACTATTGAGGAATTAACTTCCGCTATAGAAGAGGTAAAGCAACAAGGCAAAAGCATTGGCTTAGTACCTACTATGGGTGCCTTACATGAAGGACACAAATCTTTGTTCAAAAGGGCAAGGGAAGAAAACGATGTTTTTGTATGTAGCGTTTTTGTTAACCCTATACAGTTTAATAACGAAGAAGATTTTGAGAAATATCCTCGCAATGAACAAAAAGATTTGAGCATTTTGGAAAAATGCGGTTGCGATATTGTCTTTGTACCAACGACCAAAGAGGTCTATAAACAAGCGCCAAAGGAATTTTATTTTGGTAAGTTGGAAGAAGTAATGGAGGGCAAACAACGTCCAGGACATTTTAGCGGTGTTGCCAATATTGTTTCTCGTCTTTTCCTTTGGACAAAAGCAGATAGAGGCTATTTTGGTGAAAAAGATTATCAGCAAATAGCAATTATAAAAGATATGATAAGGCAGGAAAATATAAATATAGAAATCATTGCCTGTCCTATTTATAGAGATGAGGATGGCTTAGCAACCTCTTCAAGAAATCAAAGATTAAGCCCTGAGGCAAGAAAAATTGCTCCCAGAATACATCAAATTTTAGAAAAATCTTTTTTACAGAGAAATTCTTTAAGTCTTAGCCAAATAAAAAGTTTTGTTGAGGATGAGTTTAAGAAAGTTAAAGATTTTGATTTGGAATACTTTCTTATTGTAGATGATACAACTTTGCAACCAATACATACCAAAAACTCAGAACACGGAGTAATTGGTTGTGTGGCAGTGTGGCTTGATGGAGTAAGGCTAATTGATATACAGAGATATTACTAATTAAAATTTTAGATACAACAAATATTTTGACTTTCAAAGGCTAAATATGATTGCTTTAATTATATTTATAGTTGTCTATATAGGTATTATATTTGACAAACTGCCCTTTGTAAATTTGGATAGAAAGAGTATAGCCTTTATAGGTGCTGTGGCTATGGTGTTATGTGGCTGTTTATCTCCACAAAATGCTATTAAAAGCATAGATTTCAATACTTTAACTTTGCTTTTAGGTATAATGCTTATTATATCTAATCTCAAATTGGATGGCTTTTTCTCTCTACTTTCCCAAAAAACTATTTCTTTAGCAAAAACACCTACCATATTGCTGTTTATCATAATTTTTATTACTGGTTTTGCCTCTGCTTTTTTTGTCAATGATGCTGTGGTCTTGCTTTTTACTCCCGTGATAATAGAAATTTGCAGAAAAATCAACCTTTCTCCTATTCCGTTTTTGCTTGGAGAAATGTTTTCTGCTAATGCCGGCTCACTTATGACCATTACAGGCAATCCTCAAAATATGATAATAGGTATAGCCTCCGGAATTTCTTATTCTCAATTTATGCTCTATCTCCTACCCATAGCAATAATATCTATGTTGATAATAACAATGGTTATAAAAATATTCTATAAAGATATTTTCGGAAAGAAACAGATAATAATTATGTCTGATAACTCTACGACAGAGGTTAAAAATATAAAAATATCTTTAATTATCTTTTGTTTAGTTATTGCAGGATTTTTCTTTGGTAAATTATTTAATCTGTCTATTCCCATGATAGCACTCGTTGGAGGAGGCTTAACTCTTATTTTTTCTAAACATAAAGCAGAACAAATATTCAAGGGAGTGGATTGGTCTTTGTTATTGTTTTTTGCTTCGTTATTTATATTAGTTGCAAGTATAAAGGAATCTTATTTATTGTCCCCTATTTTTGATTTAAATTTATCGGAAAACACTTTTTCAATATTCGTAATATTTGTTGTTTCCATAGTGTTATCCCAAATTTTGAGCAATGTGCCTTATACTATTCTGATACTTCCACTCTTAAGGGTGGCTAATAGCAATATACTTTGGCTCGCTTTGGCAACAAGTTCTACTTTGGCAGGCAACTTTACAATATTTGGAGCAATGGCAAATCTTATTGTTTTGGAACAAGCACAAAAATTAGGAGTAAATATAAACAACAAACAATTTTACCCTCCAGCACTAATAATTTCTTCGCTAACCATATTAGTAGCCTTTGGCATAATTGTAGTATATACCAAATTATAACAAAAATTAAACTACTTCTCCTTTTTCGTTACGACAAACAATGCCTGTAATAAATGCTATCAAAACACTCATTATTATATTGACCATCATTCCCCAAAATACCAAATAAACCATATCGGGCAGTTGTACTTGATTGGGATTTTCTCCATCAGCAAGTGCTCGTGTCATTACGTCCAAAGTTCTATCTTGAAAAGAATCCATACCATTGTCTATATACAAAGCATATATATACATAAACACAGCATAGACAATACACGCAATAACGCAAGAATCAAAGGTTACAAGAAAGCCCTCTTTAAAAGTTATTTTCTTCTCTGTCAAGTGTCGTCTATAATGAAATACCAACACCAAACTCATAACCAACAATGCTACAAAAACCACCCAATTCTCATCACTCGATATTGGAGCATTGGAAGGATGTCCTAATAAGTATCTAAAAACTAAAAAAATACTCAAAGCCCCACCCATAACAATACCATATTTAAGAGCCGCCCAACGATAGTTGCCGTGTATATTAGAACGATATCTTCTAATTATTGCACTCATAGTAATTAATTATTTCTTTGTTTTTTATCATAAATTTTATTATTCCAAACCATAAAAGCCGAAATTATCAATACATACACCATATTATTAAATATACTTACCAAAAAGTTGGCAAAAACGTATGAAACTTTTAATGTATTGAGCATTGAAGACGTTAATTCTGGAAATTTGTAATTAGGCAAAATACTCTCACTAAGCGAAATTACTTGATATATCATATAAGGGTCTAAGACCATAACCCTAATTAAAGAGTATGCAGAAATAAAAAACGCTATAACAACAGAGGCTATAAAACCAACACTCAAATAACGAGAAAATTTTATCTTGGTGGTCTGTACAAATCTATACTTAGACATCATTATTATGAGCAAGGTTATAAAAACAATAAAGTAAAGATTGTCAAAAATTAATGTTTTTTTGTCAAAACCCGTATAATAACCTATAAAGTAATACAAAAAACTGACAAATCCTATTATTGTCCCATATCTAAATGCATACTGCAAATATGTTTTCTTCTCCTCTGTCATTATCTATTCTTTGAAATATAAGGTCAAACTATTTAACTATAATTTCGTCCAAAAAGAACCAAGCCTTTTTTGTGTAAGAACTATGCCACGAAGGAAGAGTTTTAGTACCTTCTATATCAAATTTCAAATAGCGAAAGTTTTCCTTTACCTCAAAACTATATTCTTGTATTGCAGGATTGTTTTTGTTGTTGCCATCAATATCTTTTTCAGCTATTTTGGTAAAAGTTTTGCCATCTACAGAAACCAAACAAGTTATTTTCAAAGGATGAAGTATCCAAGCGTGAGGCAAAGCCAAAGTAGAAACAATAGCAGTACGATTGTTATATACTTTTTCCATATCCAAGGTAACACTTGCATCTTTTCCCCACCAACCTAACCAATTTACTTTATAATCCGCTGCACCTTTGCTTCCATCGGTCAAAACTGAAGGGTCGCCCTTGCAATAGGTGGTGGCAGGCATAGGCTCACAGGTTACTTTCTTTTGAAAAGCAATATCCATTCCGTTAGAAATATTATCCTCCACCGTACGCAACATACCTTTATAATAGGTTTGCGGTTTTAGACCTCTTTCGTCCAAAGATTCTACTTCTGCCCTCTTACATATATCATTAAACAATTCTATACGAGCAAACATATCTTCGTTTCTAACCCATTTGTTTTTTTGTTTCTGATAAAAACCTCGCTTACCATAAACCTCAGTTTTACCTATTTCCAATATAGCATAGTGAATAGGCAAATGAGCAACTTGTACTCTCAAAAATCTTTGTTTATCATCTTTTACCAACTCTTCTGCTTCGTAAAGAATACTATCAAAGAATCTAACATTTTCCTCGCTTAATATATTTTCTTTATAATCAGAAGGAGGTCCATAGATGTCCAACCTCACACTATCCTTATAACTTATCGCCACATTTTCCAAAGTATCCATATACTGCCTAACTTTTTTTGCCGCCTTGCCATAATAATGATGCATAAAATCATTAATTATTGAGTCTTGATTTACCTCTGGGTCCCAAAGTATTTTGGCAATCAAATAGTTTTTCAATTCAGCAAACTCATGTCCTTTATTGCAGTTGGCTTGTTGAAATTGCATATTCGCACCATTCTTAACAAAGTATTGTATATTTGGTTGTAGTACATGTATATTAGGAAACGGACACATATAATAAGCAAAATCACACCCATAATCCCAAAGAAAAATATTTTGACTCACCTTTGCCCAATCCTCCAAATCGTTGGCAAACGCATCTTTGGGATTTCTTGTTTTTTCTTCTTCTATAGTAATATTCCTATTTGCCTCTATGGTACAAAGCATAATTTGAACATTCTTTTCTGGTTTTAGGGTTTTAGGGCATTTTCTTGAGTATATGTAGGCAAGCGTAGAAATAAGTTTGTTAGGAAAAGCCTTTGCCATTTTGTTGACAAAAACTATAATAGGAGCAGCTGGAGATTCTTCTTTATTTATAAGCTCCATACATTTATCGCACTGACAATAGGTTGGGTTGTCATTTTGAGATACACTCCACCAATTTCTATCTGGTTGCAAAAGCATAGCCTGTCTAAGATTCTCTTTCATTATCTCAAACACCTCTGGATTTGACCAACAAACCTGATCTCTTACCCTTTGACCATTGACAAAAGCAAAATATTCAGGGTGAGATGCAAAATATTTCTTATCCGAACACAAATGCTCAGCAGTATGCACAAAAAAGCCCTTAGCAAAGGTCTCAATATATAGGTCAGTTTTTATCCATTTTTGGAAGTCTTTGTTGCGTTTTGTAAAATTGGAATTCACCTCTCTAAATACATTAGGAGAGCGGAAAGAATAAGAAAGATTGGTTCTTAGAGATAAGTTTTGCCTTTCTGGATATACCTCACAATCAACAGAAAATTTTCTTACACCCAATTCTCTCTCCAAAAAATCCACCACTGAGTAATAAACATCTGAGCCGTTAAACAATAGTTTTTTATCCTTAACCAAATAGGAAGACATAGCAAAATTGTTCTTGGTAAAATCTTTGGCAACCCCACGAGCATCTCCTATCAAAATTTCTTGCTTTTGTCGTGGATAGGTTTCGTCAAAAATTGGCAATTTGGTTTTACATGTTTTCAACAAAGCATCTTGTAAAAGACTAGCGGCATCTTTTTCGTTCTGTCCTGCATTCTTAGGTATTATTATAACATATTTACTTTTAGAATTTTTTACTATATCTATAGTTTTTTGAGCATTAAGAACAAAAGTTATGCTCAACAATATAAACAAAAACAGTACTCTTTTCATTTCTTCTAATTAAATAAAATATTAAAACAAAGTGCAAAGATATAAAAAAATATTATGTATTTGCAACAATGCAAGAAGAAAAATATATCTAAAAAAACGGAGAAGCGTTTTTCTAACGCTTCTCCGTCAAAGTCAAAACTAAAAAATATAAATACTATTTGGTAATATTTAATCTATGAGAAACCATACCGTCATTGGTAACAACACGTACAAAATAAGTTCCACTCATCAAAGAAGAGGTATTTATTTCTATCTTGTTGTTGCCTGAAGATAGGTTATTGTTATCCAAAGTTACAACCTCTCTGCCCAACATATCTACAACTTGTATTTTTGCCTTTGCAGAATTAAGCATATCTATGGAGAGAGTTACCCTATCATTAGCAGGGTTAGGATAAACGATGCTTTGAGTAATAACACCCTCAGATTCATTTATACCCAAACTGCCACCTATTCTGAAATCCATTTTCTTTTCTGAATAAGCACCTGTAATATTAACCAAGGCTTGACCTCCTACATATACTCTAAAGAAACCATTTTGCATACCATCACCATAGTCATCCGTAGCAACAGCAGTATAACAACCATACTCTGTAATTGAAAGGTCCATTGTATCTCTCTTGGCAACATCAGCATAAGGTCCACCACTCGCTCGTAGGTTTCCCTCGTCGTCTAAAATTTTCCATCTAAATTCAGAACCATATTGGTCTGTTTTTACGATAACTCTCACATTACCCTCACCGGATTTTGGAGCCGTTTTGGTAAATGTTTCTGTTACACTTGTTCTATTTGCCGTACTTGGTGTTTTATCTTCTCCATTAACAGAAAGTACTTTTACCGTAAAGCTAGTTACCGATTTATTATTGGAACCATACTCCGCTACAGATATAGAACCCAAATTAAATGTTTTATTATCAAATGATGCTATTGCTCCATTATTATCTGCTGTAAAAGTATAAGTTTGATTAGCATCAATACCATTGCCATATTCCAAAGTTAAAGATTCTATCTCAACACCATTGTTGCTTATCGTAGTACTAAGATTGATATAATCTTTACAACCAAATACTTCCTCTACATCTACATTTGTTATAATAGCGTTATTACCAGTAACATTTACAAACGTAGGTTTTACCTTTATACCTGTCCAAATATTAGGTGCTTTCAAAGAAGAACAACCAGATAGAGTACCATCCGATACAAAAACAGCTAAATTTAGATGTTTCCAAATAACTTCCTCATCTGATATAGAAGTAGGAATTGGGTAAGAATAATCTTTTTCAACAAATGTACCTGCAGGAATAACACCATTAGAATTTAGACCTATAGTATCTCCCCATTGTTTGCCTGTTATCATATCTCTAAGCATATGCATATGAAGATAATTGCCATTTGGCAAAATTTGAGAAGCATTAGCGTTATCGTAATTAGACTGAGGTCCCTCTATACTGTCCTGTAACAAAACAACTTGCAACATATTAAAGTTTTGAGATACATCCGCTGTATAATAAGCCTCAACATGCACGTTCATAACTCCAGTGCTTGCATCTATTTGAGCAGTAGCAGCAATATTCACCGGAGAATTTTCTCCTTGAATCTCTGTTGAACGAGCAGAGTAACTTATAGAATTGGAATAATAGTTGGCATACTTACAACCACTAAGCACTGTTCTACTAACAGTAAAAGCAGGATAACCGCCTATATCTGCCTGAGCAGCCAAAGCATCTCCCCATTGGGTGGTATACTTAGAAGCATATCCTCCCTGGTGGACGTTTATAACCACAGTATTAGGATAATTGTTAGCCCATTGTGCCAACGTTTGATGTCCATAAGGACAATAACCACAGGTTACCCCTGTAAATTCTTCAAAAACTACGTTTCTCTTCGTAGGCTGAGTGCTTACTATAGTTTGAGCAAATAGTCCAAAAGAGACAAAACTCATTAATATGAATAATACCTTTTTCATAATAGATTTATTTATTTAGTTAGTTAATATATTTAATTCTACCCTTTCATTATTTTGCAAATATAGTATTTTTTTTAATACAGCAAGACAAAAAAAACTTTTTTTTGAAAAATTGAATCAAAAGTTGTTATAGGTTTATTTATCGTTCCTTAGTCATCTAACTCCATTTTATAAATGGTTTTGGTTTTATCTGTAATCTTAAATCTATCATCTATTCTTTCTCCAACCACCCAAACAATATCCTCACCTGAGCATAATAACCACTGTTTTTCTTTATCTATGATAGAGTATTTTTGATTTGTAAAGAAATTAGATAATTTTTGCTTACCATGTAATCCAAAAGGAAAGAAAACATCTCCCTTTCTCCAATGCCTTAGTTGTAAAGGAAATTTCAATAAATCATAGTCCAACATAGCAACACTTTTTGTCTTTGGTATACGTATAAAATTAAGGTCTCTAAGTGTTTCTAACTGCAATGAAAAAGGAGTCTTTATGCTTGTTTGCCAATCATCTATGGTATAATCAGAGGATTGTTTTTCTTGCTTGCGAGGAGTAATAAACAAATATTTTCTATCTCTTACCAATCTATATTTATCTGAAAAAAATTTTCTACCTGAGGAAGTATTGTCTTTTAGTGTTTCGCAAATGGAATTTATATTTGACTCATTAAAACCAAATTCGGAAAGAATTTCATACATAAAAATATGTAGCGGTTGCAGGTTGAGAATTTCCTCTATACTTATTTTTATATGATCATCTTCTTTTTGCAGTATGTTTGCCTTAACGTTGTCCACTACTTTACGAAAAACAACTTCAGTTTCCCTCAATCGCTCTATATTTTTCTTGATTATAACATCAAAATTTGGAGATATTTCTCTCAAAATAGGTATTACCTCATTGCGTATTTTGTTGCGAGTAAATTTGTTGTCCTTATTGGTAGAATCCTCAACAAATTGAATATTATACTTATCGGCATAGTCTTTAATATTTCTACGCGAAGCAAATAACAAGGGACGAATAATATTGCCACTTTGAGGCAAAATACCATGTAAACCCGCTATACCCGTTCCTCTTAAAAGGTTGATAACAAAGGTTTCTGCCGAATCATCTGAGTGATGAGCCGTAGCAAGATAAGTAAAATTATTTTCATTTATTATCTTGTTAAACCAGTCATATCTTAAATCTCTTGCTGACATTTCAAGGCTTTTTTTCTCCTTTTCCATATAGGAATAGGTATCAAAGTCCTGAACAAATATTTGTATATTGTTGGTTTGAGCAAACTTCCTTACAAAATACTCATCTCTCAAACTTTCCTCTCCCCTAAGATGAAAATTGCAATGGGCAATAGCAAAATTATAGTGACTTCTTATAAACAAATCAAGCATAACCATAGAGTCCACCCCTCCACTTACAGCAAGCAAAACCCTATCATTTTTTGTATCAAAAAGTTTATTATCCTTTATATAATGCTGAAAATCCTGTAACATAATCTAAGAATTAAATATAATACTCAACTCCAAAGGTAAGTTGTCTATTTCAAACATCTGTTTTAAACTCGTAGTAAGCTTATAACTTACGAGATTATCAGGATTCATTTGAACAAGTTGTTTGCAGAACTTATCATTCTGTTCCACAAAATATTTTCTAACATCGTGAATATATTTTATATCTTTATGTGAAAAAATACGATAAACAACTTTATCTAAACATATACCCAAACAAAGAATATAATCATAATTTCGTCTTGGTTCTATGCCATTAAATTGAAAAGTTCCTTTTTTGCCTAATCTTGCAGTTTTCACCTCAACCTTTACAGCACTTTCAGTACTTATATCAAATTCATTATGTACAGTATCATCATTGTTTTGATCTATAGTGGTTATACTTCTACAAATTTTGCGAGCATATTCTTCACCGATTTGTCCAATGGCATTAGCTTCAAAATCTTTTATCTTAGAAAAAATAGAATTATAATCCATACCCAAATTTAATTCTTTATGTTTACGTTCTATGATTTCTTTCAAAATATTATTTAAATCATCTTTTCTTGTCATCATAAGATTAACTTATCATTTAATAATTGAAAAACATTAGATTTACCAAGATGATAGCAAGAGTTTGTCGCAAGTGTAGCATATTGTTTCCAATCAGCGGTAGTAATTATGTTTTTAATTCTATCTCTTATTTCTTGGTTCTGTGTAATCAAAATAATGGCTATACCCGATTTATACTTCACTTCATCAAAAGAATATACTGGCTCTATTTTATCAAAAAAAGTGGAAGAAAGGTAAAAATCAGCTTTTTTATCAAAAATCCATTTTTTCCCGCATTCTCTCTTTTTTGCCAAAGAAACTGTAACCACTTTTACTATATCGCCAAAAGGTTCTTTACCATTGTTATTATACCAACTATACTCTTTATTCTCCACCTTATTATTTTTACTCCATATCTGGAATACACACTTAACATCTTTGACTTTCTTTGTCGTATAAGAATAGAATGTATTAGAAGGAAGAATTTCAGAATGTATTAAATTAAATCCTTTTACCCTATATTTTATAGAGCCTTTTCCCTTACTATTAAAAAACATTGGCAAGATAAAACACACATACTCGGCTTTTTCAGAATGATTAATAAATTCTAACGCCATAACTCCCCTATGTCCAAAAGGCGGATTTCCCATAACAATATTACGAGAGTTGGGTAAAGTATATTCTAGAAAATCTGATTTTATAAACTCTTTTCTTAGAGGAGCAATATCTACACCTATTCTTTTATTTTTAGGAAATAAGTCATAAAAAGCTCCCTCTCCTACACTTGGCTCTATCCACAAAAAACTATCTATATCAGTCTCATATATAGAAATAATATCTATTGTTTTTTTGTATAAATATTCTGCAACTTCTCTATTTGTAAAGAATTGGTCTAAAACGTTATCATCATTTGATTTCATAACATTACCATTGACAAAGAAAAATTGTTTTTCTTTTAATACTTGGTTTTCAAATAGAGTAGTTTGCATCTATATTTTATTAAAGTTTTACAAATTTTTGAGTAGGAAGTTGGTCATCATGGTATAAAGGTGGTAACGAGTATTGCCTCCATAAATACCATGGTTCTTATCAGGATAAGAGAATTGAAGAAACTGCTTATTATTTTTTATCAATTCCGTTGTCCAATTCATAGTATTTTGATAATGTACATTGTCATCTGCTGTACCGTGTATCAAAAGGTAATTGCCTTCTAATAAATTGGCGTAGTGTATAGGGCAATTGTCATCATAACCTGAAGCATTTTCTTGAGGAGTACGCATAAAACGCTCCGTATAAATATTGTCATAACTTCTCCAATTGGTAACAGGAGCCACCGCTATGGCTGTTTTAAAGTATTCGTGTCCTTTGGTTATACACAAAGAAGACATATAACCTCCGTATGACCAACCAAAAATTCCTATTCTTTCCCTATCCACATAAGGCAATGTGCCAAAATATTTTGCTGCAGAGATTTGGTCTTCCACTTCTATTTTACCCAAATTAAGATAAGTACATTTTTTGAATTTTGCTCCTCTAAAACCCGTTCCTCTACCATCTACACAAGCAATTATATATCCTTTTTCGCTTAACATACGAAACCACATATAATCAAAAAAACGAGCCTGAGAATTTAACACCTCTTGCGAACCAGGTCCTCCATAAACATAGAAAAGCACAGGGTATTTCTTGCCCTCTTGCATATTAGTAGGCTTGATAGTCCAATAATACAAAGTATCTCCGTTATCGTTTACAAAACTATCAAATTGCTTGTCCTCAATATTGTATTCTCCAAGCTTCTTGTCTAAATCTTCATTGTTTTCAAGTGTTACAAGAGTTTTGCCTTTGTTGTCGTTTATTGTATAAATAGTAGGTGTAGAAACATTGGAAAAAGAAGAAATATAGTATTTACCATTCTTAGAAAATGTTGCAGTATAAATTCCTTGAATATTTCTATCTGATAATTGCTCCAACTTTTTGCCATTAAAGTTTATTCTCAAAAGTTCTCTATTGTAACTAAAAGATTTGGCAGCAGTGTAATATATCTGCTTATTGTTTTCATCTATGTAACAAATATTATCAACATCATAATTGCCCGATGTTATAGGACTTACTTTGCCATTTGCTATATTTACCATATAAAGATTCATATATCCATTTCTCTCTGAACGAACTATAACATTTTTTTTGTCTTTCAGAAAAGTAACAAAATCGGGTTGCTCAATGTAACACTCATCCTTATCTTCAAAAATTACACGCTTTTGCAAAGTATTTACATCTATAAGATAGAGTTTATAATCGTTTTGGTGTCTATTTAAGAATGTTACGCAAAGAGCATTATCTTCCCAAGTCCATTGCATACGAGGGTAATAAGTATCTTGATAATCATTATCGGAAATATTTAATTTAGTGTTTTTTTGTGTATCAAAATCATAAACAAAAATATCTACCTTTGAATTATCCTCTCCTGCCTTTGGGTACTTGTATTTATAAGCAACAGGATAAGTGGAGTCCTGCGGAAACATTGTCATATCATATTCCTTTACTTCACTTTCGTCAAAACGATAGTAGGCTATTTTATTTCCGGCATTATTCCAAAAGAAACCCTTTGTTATAGCAAACTCCTCCTCGTAAACCCAGTCAGTTGTACCATTTATTATATTGTTGTATTTACCATCAAAGGTTATTTGACTTGTTTTATCTGTATTCAAATCCAAACAATACAAATTGTTGTCAAAAACATAGACAATTTTGTCATTCTTTGGAGAAAACTCGGCAAGTCTCACTTTCTTATCTGCAATCTTTTTTATGCTTTTATCCTTTGTATTATACAAATAATAATCTGCTACAAAAGAATGTCTATAAATATATTGAGAATTTGTAGCCAAAAGCACCTTTTCATTATCATTGCTTATTGAATAATCGCTGACAACAGTATTTTTGTCAAATCCAAGCTTAGAAAAATCTATATAATAACCCAATTTTGTACCCGTAGCATATTCGTATTTTTCTATACCAAAACGAGTAAGAATACAATAGTGCTCTCCATCTGAGAGAGAACGTATCTCACTTATTGCTTTTGGTCTAAAGGTATAGTCCTTCCAAATGTCCCCAACTGTTATATTTTTTTGTGCAAAAAGTACGGCTACTCCCAAAAGAGCAAACGCAAACAAAAATATTTTCTTCATTATTTATTGTGTGTTTTTTTTTATTTCAATTTTTCTATGTGTATAACAATTACTACTCCATAAGATTGTCTATAAGAATATCTTTATATTTCAACAAAGGGTCTATATTCTTTCTATCCTCGGGGAAAAGAGTTTCAAGTACCCAACGGTCTATTTCATCAGAATTTCTATACTTATTCAAAGCCAAACGATGCACAAACTCGGTATAATAAAGCCCCCAAGTTGTTTTTTCATGTGCCCTATAATAAGTTTGCAGAGCAGATTTGTATTCTTGTTTTATATATCCCTTTTTGTCATATATAGGAGTGTATTCCAAACCTTTGGTAACAACAAAGGAAAGATTTTCTATTTCTTTTGTAACCAAATCATTGCGAATAAAATCTGGATTTTTGTCCAATAACTCATCTCTCCATTGTATGCGTTTAAAGACATCGCTAAGTTTTATAGTCAATTCTGCATGCCAATAAGTTGGTACATCATGCTCATCTATCCAACCTCCGCGATAATAAGCATATAAATCAGTTAAGTAATTTTTTACTTGATTATAAATATAAGAAGGCACTACTTCCATAGCGTACGAAGTATCCTCATAGGACATAATTCTGTAACCATATTTAGAGTATTCTTTTTCAAATTTTTTCATTCCCGAACGAATACCACTTATTACCTCTATATCATTAATTTTTAAAGCACGAATTTGCTCATCTGACCAAGTTTTGTGCAAAGTATTTGTTTTATCCTCACAAGAAAGTTCATGATAAAAATACAATAGCTGATAAGCCCAATCCGCACACTCTTTATCATTCTTAAACTCTGCCTTAAAAAGATTTACAGCCTTGTGTATCACATCCCTTTCTGAAAAAGGTAACTTAGACAAGTCCTGGGCGAATTTTGTCATTTTGGCATCATCCAAAAATTCCGTGTTCTGTGCCTGACCTATCAGACTAAAGAAAACAACTAAGGCAAAAATTATATTTCTCATCATTCTACTTTTTTACACATAAATATAACGAGTTGCAAAGTTAAGAAAAATTAAACAAACCACTCTATCTTGATAAGAAAAGTTAATAAAAATAGGACGTATTTTTTTTATAATACGTCCTATTCAGAATATTAGTAAATAACAAAGTTCTATTTGTTTACTTGAAATTTAGTCACTCCATTAACTATAAAATCAACTATTTGTCTTGCAGCTGCAAGTCCAGCGTTAATGTTCGCTTCTTTAGTTTGAGCACCCATTTTTTTCGGAGTGGAGAAGTAGCGAGGAGCAAAGGCTTTAAGCTCTGCATCGTTGCCTGCTGCTATATCAGTAACGTATTTAAAGTCTTCTCTCTCTGCCAACAATTTTGCCATATCGACCTCATTAATAACCTCTTTTCTTGCTGTGTTTACCAAGCAAGCTCCTTTTGGCATTTTGCTCAAAAGAGCGTAGTTGATAGAATTCTTTGTTTGGTCGTTTGCAGGAATATGCAAAGAAACATAGTCGCAAGAAGAATAAAGTTCCTCAACATCTTTTGCAACTTTAACTCCATCAGCTTCTATTTTTTCAGCAGGAATAAATGGGTCAAGAGCCATTATTTCCATACCCAAAGCCTTAGCCTTCATAGCCACAAGTCTACCAACGTGTCCATAAGCATGAATACCCAAACGTTTGCCCAAAAGTTCTGTACCAGCAACAGGAGTAAAGTTCGTTCTTGCCATGTAAATCATAAGACCCAAGGCCAACTCGGCAACAGCATTTGAGTTTTGTCCTGGAGTGTTCATTGCTACTATACCTTTGCTTGTGCAAGCCTCAAGGTCAAGGTTGTCAAAACCAGCACCTGCTCTAACTACAATTTTAAGTTTCTTTGCATGGTCAATAACCTCTTTGGTAACTTTGTCAGAACGTACTATAAGAGCATCAGCATCCTCTACTGCCTTATAGAACTCCTGTACATCTGTGTATTTTTCTAACAAAGCAAGTTCAAAACCTGCCTTTTCTACTATTTCTCTAATTCCATCAACAGCAACCTTTGCAAAAGGTTTTTCTGTTGCTACTAATACTTTTGTCATTATCGTATCTTGTTTTTAACTAAGTTTTTTATTAAATAACTTTATTCTATTGTTTTTTTATAACGTTTGCTTATTCTTTTTATTGTAAATATTGTAACAAAATAAAATAATTAAGAGTATGCAATGTTTTTATATTTGCAATTTTTTTGTTCTTTACAATAAAGAAAAGTGTTTTGCGTTAGTATATAAATTTATTTTTTTTGAAAAAGAGAATATGAGTGCGTCTAACAGACAAATGACAATTAGGGCTCAAAGAGATTATGAACTTGTGCTTCTTGCAAGAGAAAAGGGCGACCAAAAAGCGTATGCTGACCTTTTGGATACTTACAGGGAACCAGTTTATTATATGCTTTTGAAAATGACCCGCAACACTTTGGACGCAGATGATTTGACTATAGAGGCTTTTGGTAAGGCTTTTAAATCTTTGAATGATTATACACCTGAATACGCTTTTTCTACTTGGCTTTTTAGAATAGCGACTAACAATTGTATAGATTTTATTCGCAAACAAAAAGCCTATACCTTATCTATAGATTCTTCTGTAATGGACGAAGAGGGAGAGGTTTATGGGTATTTAAAAAACATTGCCTCTGATAGAAAATCACCAGAGGAAGAATTAATGTCTGAGCAACAAAAAATTTGGGTACATGATATTGTTGCAAAACTCAAACCTCATTATCGCATATTAATAGAAAAAAGGTATTTTCAAGAAAAAACATACGAAGAAATAGCCTTAGAGTTAAATATGCCTTTGGGTTCAGTAAAAGCCAAATTATTTAGGGCAAGAAATCTTTTGATGAATATTATTAAAGAAAGTAAAAAATAAAAAAAAACTTTATAACCATGAAAATTAGAGTATTTAAACAGTCTTTATCTGTCAAGAATGTAATTGTTTCTATGTTTGTTGCTTTGTTGCTTTGCGTAACATTTGCTTCGTGTTCTTCTCATAAATGTGATGCTTACAAATCTTCACATCGCTATCAAAGAGAAATCATAAGATAAGATTTATCAATAAATAAAACATTGTCAAAATCACAGGCTTAATTTTTATAGAGTTAAGCCTTTTTATTGTTTTATTTATAAGTTGAGATAAGTTAAAACCTACTACTATATTCTATAAGAAAAAAAGTCTGGGGCTGAAGTTTTGTATCATATAAAACAGACAGTGCCTTTACCAACCATTAATAATAATCCATCAAAGGTTACGGCTATGCCCTTATAAGATGGGCTTAGCCCGTAAAACACCCTGTGAATGTATTATCTGATTCTTACTCTTTGCTTTTCTTTTAATTCGGAGATATCTTCATTTATTGCAAAAAAGTCTTCTTTTCTTATGCGATAGCGAGTGCATATTTCCTCTACGGTATCGCCATTTTTTACTTGATAATATCGCCAAGTAGTTTTGTCCTCATTGTTTATAACAGCATATTCATTTTTCTTCTTTTCTTTTTTTGCAATAAGTTGGTCTAATTCTTTTTGACTAACGTATGAGGTTCCACTCATACATTTGCTAACTTTGGCAAGCTTTGTTGGACGAGTCTTGTTTTCCGCTATAGATGAGGACTTTGCTATACCAAAAAAAGATTTATCTATTTTTATTATTTTAGTTTTTAGACAATTGTTACTTATATCAACAATCCACTCAGGGTCAATACAAGCATAAAGCAAACGACATTCAAAATGAAGGTGTGGTCCTGTGCTTCTTCCTGTTGAGCCTCCTAAACCTATCACATCTCCCGCTTTTACCTTCTGACCTGGCTTTACTTTAAGAACAGACATATGTCCATAAAGTGTTTCCAAATTATTGTGGTGTCTTATCAAAACCATATTACCATAACCGCCATTATACTTTGCCACCCTTACCACTCCGTCAAAAGCAGCATAAATGTTATCACCTACATTTACTGCTATATCAACACCAGTGTGCGCTCTACCCCATCGCCAACCATACGAGGACGTTTTACAACCCTTATAAGGAAAATAAAATTTTTCATTATTGTTTTTTCCACAAAGCCTTATAGTTATTTCATCTGGCAAATCTTTCAAAGAAACATTGCCAACCTTTACTCTTTCTGTTATCCAATTGTGTTGATAGAGTGTAGAGGAAGGTATATCTGATTTGTTCTTAATAGTTACAGGAGTGTTATCTGTTTCTAATGATAATTTTTTCAGCGCAAGCGTATCTATTTTTTTCTCTTCCGCTTTTTGTTTTTTTATAGTATGCTCATAGTACATAGAATCAGCAAAACGTCTATTTTTGCTTCGTGTATCTTCTTTTTTGTTTTGTGCTTGTATGTTATTAAAATAAATAACAGCAACACACAGAGTTATAATAAATCTAATATATTTTTTCGCAATAGGATGCATTATTTGTTTATAGTGTTTTTCTCAATCTTGCAACAGGAATATTAAGCAAATCTCTATACTTTGCCACCGTCCTACGAGCAAGGTCATAACCCCTTTCTTTTAAAAGCACAACTATTTTATCATCAGTCAAAGGCCGTTTTTTGTCCTCATTGTTTATAAGTTCCACTATCAAAGACTTAACCGTATCAGAAGAAACTATATTACCATAACTATCTTCCAAAGCATTAGAAAAAAAATCTTTAAGCAAAAAGGTACCAAAATGAGTTTGAGCATATTTGTTTGAAGCCACTCTTGAAATTGTTGAAACATCACAATCCGTCAACAGAGAAATATCCACCAAACGCATTGGCTTTCTTTTATCTATATCGCCCTCCAAAAAATAAGAATACTGAAATTTTATAATAGCACCCATTACCTTAGACAAAGTATCTTCTCTTTTATCTAAGGCTGTGATAAACTCATTAGCATCATCCATTTTTTCCTTTATAAAATTAAAGGCTTGTCTTTCAGTTGTATTTTTTTTCTTTGTTTGTCTATATTTTTCAAGCATATTAGAATAATAACTGCTTATTTTTAAGGAATGAGAATAGGATTTATTTAATTGAAACTCAACCTTACCATTATTATTCCACACAAAAAAATCAGGTGTAATATATATGTTTTCAAAAATTGTATTGCTATTGGATACCGCCGGCTTAGGATTTAGACTTCTTATCAAAGATATTGCCGAGTCCAAATCTTCATTGCTTATTTTTAATTTTTGCTTCAATGTCTGATATTGTTTATTCTTAAACATATCAAAATACGAAACATTTTCCAATATTTTTAAAGCAATATCCTCTTGTTCAGAAAGCAAAACATTTGCGAGTTGTTGTGTTTTACTATCGCTTATAATATTTTTTTTCAGTTGTATAATAAGACTTTCTCTCAAATCTCTTGCCCCCACACCTGCGGGGTCAAAACTTTGTATTTTTCTTAAAACGTTCTCAACCTCCTGCTCTGATATTTCTTCATTATTAGCAAAAAAATAATCATTAGCTATAGCCCCCGTTGAGCGTGTAAGATAACCGTTTTCGTCTATATTACCTATTATGTTTTTGCCTATTTCCCTTTCTTTGTCTGACAATTCAAGCATAGAAAGTTGGCTAAGCAAATCCTCATAAAAAGTATTACCAGAAGAAAATATATTACCAGCCTCTACCCTATTTTCATTACTGTTTCTCTTTATAGATTTCTTATAATCAGCCAAATCATCGTCTTGAAAATAAAGAGATAGATTATAATCCTCGTTGTCCTCCTCGTTTACCTTTTGCAAATCTTCGGTCTGTTTATCATACTCTTCTTCCAAAACAGGGTTTTTTTCCAATTCTTCCTTTATTCTTTGGTCTAAAGATTGCAAAGGCAACTGCAAGAGTTTGATAAATTGAATCTGTGCAGGTGCAAACTTAGTTTGTAACTTGGTTGTTAAAGAATTTGAAATCATATTCTAATTATTTAGAATTTTGCATTCTTGGGGTAGCGAGGAAATGGTATAACATCTCTTATGTTAGTCATGCCTGTAACGAACAACAATAAACGTTCAAAACCCAAACCAAAGCCACTATGAGGCACAGTGCCAAATCGTCTTGTATCCAAATACCATTGATAAGCATCCAAATTCATATCCAACTCTTTCATTCTTGCAAGTATCTTGTTGTAATCAGACTCTCTTTCGCTACCTCCAACAATCTCACCTATTTGAGGAAACAAAACATCCATACCTCTTACCGTCTTTCCATCATCATTTTGTTTCATATAGAAAGATTTTATTTCCTTAGGGTAATCTGTCAATATCACAGGACATTTAAAATAATGTTCCACAAGGTAACGCTCGTGTTCGCTCTGCAAATCCACGCCCCAAGAAATAGGCATCTCAAATTTGTGCTTACTTGATTCTAATATTTTTACTGCCTCCGTATAGGTCAAACGTTTAAATTCGTGTGAAATAACAAAATTCAATCTTTCCAACAGAGAATTATCATACATCTTGCAAAGAAATTCAACATCGTCTTTGCAATTTTCCAAAGCGTAACGGACAAGGTATTTTACAAAATCTTCTACCAAATCCATATTATCATTTATATCATAAAAAGCCATCTCTGGCTCTACGTGCCAAAACTCTGCAAGATGCCTTGGTGTGTTGGAATTTTCTGCTCTAAAAGTAGGACCAAAAGTATAAATTTTACCCAAAGAAGTAGCTCCCAACTCTCCCTCCAATTGACCAGAAACAGTCATAAAAGTACTTTCACCAAAGAAATCTTTTGAGTAATCAACCTTACCATTCTCTGTTTTTGGAGGATTCTCTAAATCCAACGTTGTTACTTGAAACATTTCTCCCGCTCCTTCGCAATCAGAAGCCGTGATTATAGGACTATTCCAATAGAAAAAACCATGGTCGTTAAAATATTTATGAATAGCAAAAGCCATATTGTGCCTTATTCTCAAAATAGCACCGAATGTATTAGTTCTTGGACGCAAATGAGCTATATCTCTCAAAAACTCCATAGTGTGTCCTTTTTTTTGCAAAGGATAAGTATTGACATCAGCCTCACCATATATCTCTATTTCTAAGGCTTGCACCTCAAAACTTTGCCCCTTACCCATACTCTCAACCAATGTTCCTACTACTCTTAAAGAAGCTCCTGTTGTTATTCTTTTCAATAAATCTTCGTCAAATTTTTCTACATCAGCAACTACTTGTATATTGTTGATAGTACTTCCATCATTCAAGGCTATAAAAACAACTGCTTTGTTTCCCCTTTTTGTTCTAACCCAACCTTTGATGCAAATCTGTTTGTTTATCAACTCTTTTGCTTCTTGCGTAAATAAAAATTTTATTTCTGTTCTTCTAATAGTATCCATTATATTACCCTATAATTTCTCTTGTTTTGAAATAGTAACGTTTATTTTTCAAAATTAGTATATATTTTCTCTTTCCCAAAGTAAAAGTCCTTACTCTACAAGTTGAGTATTTATTTTTTTGCCAAAATATCCCTTGCGTCAAAAAACTCTTCAAAAATAGGCAAATACTCTTTTCCCACAACTTGTCTAATGGTATTTCGTCCAAAGCCTCTTGAACCTTTGGTTGTCTTTACTTTTGTTATTCTTGTGTCATTATTTGCTTGCAGGTCTTCAAAATTATCAGGGTTCTTGCCCATAATAGCATTGGTAATATCATAAAAAGAATCATTCCAGTCTTTATTTCTATGGTCCTTATTGTTATGATAATATTTGAAAACCTTTAAAGCAACGTTATACAAATCCATAGCCTCTTTTGAATACTCAAAAGAATGAAAAAAATCTCTAAAATCAAAACGTTCCTCCTCTATTTGAGTATCTTCATTTATAAGCTTTTTATCCACAACATCTTACGCAAATAAAACATTCCTCTATTACTTCTTTTTTGTACGTTGTTCCGTTAAGCACATCTACAAGAAAAAGATTTATAATATCTTGCTCGTCTTTTAAATCGGTTTCCACAAACTTTATTTCATTTCTCCAAGCATTATAAACAACATTAAAATTCTTTAAGGTTATGTCTATGGTCGTTTTCTGGGAGTGTTTAAAAGCAGAGTAAAACTCTTTTATCTCCTCATTTTTATATTGAGAAATCTTTCCTATAAGTCTGTCATTTATCCTATCAATAGCGTCTTTGGAAGGAAGGCTCGGCTTTTCCGCTTTCCAATTAAAATCATTGTTATACATAACCGCATCTTCCGAACAGTCAATAAGTTCCAAAACATCGTCCTCATTCCTATTCTTATATATCAAAGCAACGTAGGAAAGTATTGCTTCTTGTTTTTTGTTGGTCAAAATAACTTGTGCCAAAGCCTGTCTATGCTCTGCAAGGGTGCTTATCTGATATTTTGCCTCAATGTACAAAAGTTTATTGCCGTTTTGGTCTTTGAGCAAAATATCAACCTCATTCAATACATCCAAATCCCAAGTACCTTCTTCAAAATACTTCTCACAAAAATTCTTCTTAAAATTTACTTCTTCCGACATAATCAAAAAAAACAATCTATTTCTATTAATCTTTCCTATTAAACAAACACCTCATCCAAAATCACAGGCAAGTCTTTATCTAAATTTCCATTATAATCAACGTATGGTATATTAAATTTATCCAAAGCAAGAGCAAATCTTTTATAACCTCCCTTATCTTTACAAGCGACCCAAACAACACCAAGTAAATCACTTTGATTTTTATTCTGTACAGATAAAGTATCAGCAACAAATACTTCCGTTTGTCTTGCAAATATAGCATCAGCACTTTCGGGATTACCTTTTCCCATAAGTTTTACTTCACATCTGTGCTTTTTATTATTAGCGTCTATCAAATAAAAATCAATCTCTCTATCTACTGCTTTGGAATTATCTTTATTAAAATGTTCCGCACTATAATATTTTTCTTCAACTTTAAACAACTTACATAAAGAAAGCATAAGATATTTTTCCACACCTTTTCCAGTAGCACTCCATACTCCACCTCTTATTTGTGAACGTTTAACTGCAAGCGTATTTATAACCAATAGACTCTCGTTAATATTTAATTCAACACTTACTTGTCTAAACTTAATTGTAAGATTTATATCTATTTCTTTATCTGTATTTGTGAGCTCTTCTAATTCTTTATAAAACAAATTAAAGTGTTCTTTAGAAGCATCTAATACAATATTTTTAGCAGTGGTTCTATGTATATTATCTATTGTTTTTAGATTCAAACCAGAATTTATCGCTATGTCATTTTTATCTAAATTACTGTCCAGAAAATGTTTTTTATACCAGTTTATATTTATTTCTTTGTCTTCCAATTTTGCATTAGCAACTTCTTTAAAAAAATCAATAGTAAAAGTCATAAATTCCTTATTGATAATTTCTAATATAGCTAATCTATGGTCTTGTGATTTTATAATATCGGTTATTATTTGTCTTGTGATTTTTTCGTTTATAGTCATTGTTATATTGTTTCTTTAAATTGCTCTAATGTTAAATATCTTATTTCTCTTTCTTCGAAAAAAGTACTTCCATTTTCTATATCTTTCATATAATCAAAATATTTTTTTTCCTTTTCTGTTGAAAAAGCATATCTATCCATTGCTCGTGCTGTTCTTTGCAATGTACCACTTCCAGCAAAAGGATCAAAAACCAAGTCTCCTTTATAAGAATAATATTGTATAACCCTTTTACACAACTCCACAGGAAACACTGCTGAGTGTATTTTATCCGATTTGGGAGAAATCTTCCATATATTAGTTGTTTCAAAGTTTCCATTTACCTTGCTTTCTTCTACAACTTTATCAGAATATTGATGAATATTCCAATCCAAAAGTTTGTCTGTTTTTTTTCTATACACCATCAAATATTCAGTAACTGCATTTGGTTTATAGCCTAAAGGTTTTCTGTGCTGTTGAAATCCTCCTATTCTATTTTTTACTGAAAATTCCGGCTTTTCCCAAACAATATCATCAATAAACTCCCAGCCAATATTTACCAATCTTGCATGCAAATCAAAAGGGATAGGGTAACGTTTGCTAGAATGTTGCCTACTTATCCTTGGGATTATAATAGGTGATGTATTTACAATCAAAAAACGTCCCTCTTTAGTTATTCTTTCTATTTCAAAAAAAACTTCCTCCAAAAAATCTAAATATTCTTCATAACTTTGATATATTGAATAGTCCCTTGCATTATAATAAGGAGGAGAGGTAAATGTCAAATGAACACATTCTTCAGGTAACAATTTTAAAACATCTGACACATCAGCATTAACCACTACATTTTTCAAAAAATCATAAGTTTGTGTATGCGATTGTTTTTTTGTTACTTCTTTATTTGAAAAATATTCTTTCAATATTATTCCTTTAACCAATTCATTTGGATGATATTTTAATTGCTCTAAACTATTGTCAACTTTACTGTCGCCCTTAAAAATTAGCAATCCTCTAATAGCTTGACATATTATTTTAGGGTCCTCATCTTTAAGTGTTTTTATTAAAAAAGAAATGTTATTGACATCTCTCTGTCTTCCTATTGCAGAGATAGCCTCACATCTAACAATAGAACTGTCATCATTGACAGCAATATTTTCCAACGTAGCCAAATAACTACTATCATAATTTTTTGCCAAATCTTTGATAGCCCTACATCTGTCTACTGCTCTCTTGCTTGTCAATAAAT
>CAZVEO010000026.1:0-26087 GCA_964626385.1 uncultured Bacteroidaceae bacterium | reverse complement strand
CATTTTTTTTGTAAGTTTTGTTAGGTTTGCAGGCATTGCCAGTTTTATAAGGGCAGAGCCGTTACTTTGATAGGTTAGCATAGGTTGTAAAAGGTTATGATGAGTTAGCATAGACACAAAGCGAAACATTAAGTTTTTTTTATGACTATGCCCTTATAGAACAGGCTAAGCCTGTGCCATATAAAACACCCTGTGGGTGCAGGCCACAACTTATACTAACCATATAAGTATATTAAAGTAAGGAGTTATATAAATCTATATGTTTTTGGGCTACGTTAGTATTGGCAAATTTTTCTATATATACTATTCCCTTTTCTATGGCTTGCTGTCGCTTTTCTTGGTTGTAAAGAAAAACTTTTATAGCCTCTGCCATTGCTTTAATATCATTATTTTCTACATAAATAGAGTATTCACCTCCTGCCTCTTCTAAGCAAGAACCTTTACAAGCAATAACAGGCAATTTGTTAGCAATAGCCTCTATAATAGGAATACCAAAACCCTCATAAATAGAGGGGTAAACAAAAACTGAAGCCAAAGAATACAACACTCTTAACTCGTCGAACAAAACTCCGTTTATTATATGTATTCTCTTGCTAAGATTGTTTTTCTCAATGTATTTGCAAATCTCTTCGGTATATTCAGTCCTCCTACCTACAATAACAAGATGTATATCATTTTTTCCGCTTTGTTCCAACACTTTTATAGCTTTGACTACCAACAAAACGTTTTTTCGTCTTTCTATGGTGCCAACATTAAGTATAAAATCATTTGGTAAAGAATATTTTTGCCTTATTCTTTGTTTATCCTCTTGACTGACGTTTTGTGTAAATATAGGACTAAAAGATTGATAAATAACCTTTATTTTTTTCTCATCAACATTTCCGTATTTAATGATATCTTTTTTTGTGCACTCACTTATAGCAATTATAGAATCGGCTTGTTTTATGCTACGAAAAAACTTTTGCTTATAAAACCAAACATCTATAGCAGAATACCATTCTGGATGCACTATAAAAATAAGGTCATGTATAGTAAGTACGGTTTTTATTCCTGTTTTTTCTATACCTATAGGCAATTGACCACTAAGCCCATGAAATACCTCAATCCCATCTCTTAGTAAATCTTTTACCACTCCTTTCTCTCTCCATAAACTTTGCCTTATCTTTCCAACAGCCTTAGGCTGTTTTGTAAGGGCAAAGCCTCCACATAAAATCTGTCTTATCTTTCCCAAGTCGCTATAAGGAAATTTAAATATTATGTTTTCTTTGTCCAACAAAGGAGAATAAAGCTCTTCTTTACCTTTATTTGGAGCATAAAGAAAGAATTGTTTGTTGTAAGAAGAGAGACTTTCCAAAAGCGTCCTACCATATGAGCCTAAACCTGTGGCATTGCTAACAATTCTTTTGGCTTCAAAACCTATGTTTGTTACTTCTTTCATCGTCTTTTTTTATCTGAGTGAAAGAAATAAGTCATTCCAAGGCTCCAACCTCGCCAACGATAATTGTTCCATCTGCCTATGTTGACAAAACCCATGGTGTAACTTGCATTGATTTCCCAATGGTGATTAAAATCATAACCAATACCAAACATATAACCAACATCCTCTTTGTGTAAATTACCGTCAGCAAAGGTTTTCACTGTTTTACTCATACCTTCAGTATAATTATCCTTATCACTTTGGTCGCTGTTTGTCCATGTAGTATTGCCAAATAAGCCATAAGTTATAAAAGGAGTCAAAGAAACAACAAGTCCCCTACCCGCTCTTTCATCTCCAAACTTTAATTCCAACTTTGCCTCTATATCCAAAAAATAACCATCAACATCGGTTGTACCTTGCTTAAAAACTGATTTATACCCCTTCTTCCACATTGCAAGCATAGGCTTAAAATAGAGATTATAAACCAAATGTTTTTCTCCCACCACTCCAACCTTTGCACCATATTTCTTTTCTATATATTTGGGTTGATTAACCCAGTCGTAGGTTCCATTAACACTTATACCAAATTTCCAAGGTTCTCTGCTTTCTTTTACCGTACTGACTTCCATTTGTGCTAAAACAAAAACGGAATAAAATAAAGCAAATATGAATAATAAAGTTCTTCTCATTTTTTATTTCTTTATGTAGTAGAAAATAGTTTTTTTTTACACTGCTACTTTGAATCAAAAACCTTCTCAAATATTTTTTCTAATTGTTCATTATTCTTCACTAAAACTTCTCTTGGTTTTACTCCGATTGCTTGTCCAACTATACCTGCAGCCTCCAACTGCTCCAATATACTACTTACTCTTCCATAACCCAAAGCAAATTTCATTTGGATAAACATAGAATCTCCGTTTTGACTCTCTACAACACTTTGTGCAACATCTTTAAACAAAGCATCTATTTTCATTCCCGCAAGGCTTGGAAGTTCTTTTTTAGCTTCAACAGGAGTAACCTCTTGTGGTTCTATTGTTGCAGGCAAAAAATAACAAGAAGAATAACCTTGTTGCCTAAACACTGCTTGCACCAAACTCTCTATTTCCTTTGTGTCTATAAAAGCACATTGCAAACGAGTCAATTTACCTCCTTCAGAAAACAACATATCTCCTCTTCCTATAAGTTGCTCGGCTCCTTTGGAATCTAAGATAGTTTGAGAATCAACAACACTACTTGTTTTAAAAGCAACACGAACAGGAAAATTAGCCTTTATTTTACCAGTTATAATATCCACACTTGGACGTTGCGTTGCTATGATTAAATGAATACCCACTGCACGAGCCAGTTGTGCCAAACGACAAATAGGCTCTTCTATTTCCTTACCCGCTGTCATTATAAGGTCAGCGAACTCATCCACAACCACAACTATATAAGGCATGAAATCATTTTTGTTTTGCAAAGCAACCTTTTCATTGTATTCTGTTATTTTCTTGCAATGAGCCTCTTTTAACAGATTATACCTTTCATCCATAAGAATACAAAGAGATTTCAAAGTGCTTTTTACTGCTTCTACTTCGGTCAAAACAGCCTCATCAACCTCAGGTATTTTTGCCAAATAATGTTTTTCCAAATCAGAATAAAAAGATAACTCTACTTTCTTTGGGTCTATGAAAACAAACTTTAATTCTGAAGGCTTTTTTTTGTAAATCAAAGAAGTAATAATAACATTCAACCCTACAGATTTACCCTGACCTGTTGCTCCTGCTACAAGAATATGAGGGGCTTTGGCAAGGTCGGTTACAAAAACCTCATTTTCCACCGTTCTACCCATAACTATAGGAAGTTCAGCCTTAGTATTCTGAAACTCATGAGACTCTATCATAGATTTCATAGAAACAATCTGAGGTCTTTTGTTTGGTACTTCTATTCCCACAGTACCTCTACCTGGCATAGGCGCTATAATTCTAACACTCAAAGCCGAAATACTCAAAGCAATATCATCAGCCAAATTTCTTATTTGAGAAATTCTTACACCTGGTGCGGGTTTTATTTCATACAAAGTTATGGTAGGTCCCGGAGTTGCTTTTATATCAACAATATCTATATCATAATCAAACAAAGTATCCTCAATCAATTCTTTATTGGTTTCAAGTTCCTCTTGAGTGAGAGGTGTGTTTTGAGAATCATAATCAACAAGAAAATCTGTTGAAGGTACGACAAAGTCTTTCAATTCTGTATTTTGCTCTTTTATACAACGCTCTTCCATATCTTAATCATTTGTTTTTTTTAAATTACTTAATACTCTTTATTTAGATAGAACTTGGGTAAGTATGGTATCCAATTGCTCCCTACTCTTTACCAAAACTTCTCTCGGCTTGCTTCCTCTGAAAGGACCAACTATACCTGCCACTTCTAATTGGTCAACTATCTTACCTGCTCTGTTGTATCCTATGGCAAATTTTCGCTGAATAGTAGAAGTACTTCCATGCTGCGTATCTACTACACAAATGGCGGCATCTTCAAACAAAGGGTCTATCTCTACTTTGGAAACATCCGCAACATCATCCTTACCCGATGCTCCATCTATTGGAGGAGGTGGCAACTCAAAACAAGAAGGATAACCTTGCTGTTCACATATAGCCTGTACCAAACTCTCTATTTCAGGAGTATCTATCATTGCACATTGCAAACGAGTTAATTTACCACTTGCCGAAAATAGCATATCTCCCCTACCTATAAGTTGCTCGGCTCCCGGAGTATCCAAAATAGTTTTGGAGTCCACCATACTGCTTGTTTTAAAAGCCGCACGTGCTGGAAAATTGGCTTTTATCTTTCCTGTTATAATATCCACACTTGGACGCTGTGTAGCAATGATTAGGTGAATACCCACGGCACGAGCCAACTGTGCTAAACGACAAATAGGCTCTTCTATTTTCTTGCCCGCTGTCATTATAAGGTCAGCAAACTCATCTATAACCACAACTATATAAGGCATAAAACCATGCCCGTTTATCATAGGAATACGGCGAGAAAGAAATTTTTCATTGTATTCGGTTATTTTCTTGCATTGTGCATCTCTCAAAAGATTATACCTTGTGTCCATAAGCACACACAAGGACCTAAGCGTTTTCTCAACCAAATCAACATCGGTAATTACCGGTTCGTCCGTATCTGGTATTTTTGCCAAATAATGTCTTTCCAAATTAGAATAAAGGGATAATTCTACTTTCTTGGGGTCAACGAAAACAAATTTTAACTCCGAAGGATGTTTTTTATACAACAAAGAAGTAACTATAACATTAAGTCCCACAGACTTACCCTGACCAGTTGCTCCTGCTACAAGAAGGTGAGGAGCTTTTGCAAGGTCAGTTACAAATATTTCATTCTCCACAGTTTTTCCTATAACAATAGGAAGTTCGGCTTTGCTGTTTTGAAATTCTTTTGATTCTATCATAGATTTCATAGAAACAACCTGCGGATTGGAATTTGGCACCTCTATACCTATTGCACCCTTGCCCGGAATAGGCGCTATGATTCTAATACCCAAAGCCGACAAACTCAAAGCAATATCATCTGCCAAATTTTTTATTTGAGAAATTCTAACTCCCGGAGCCGGTATTATTTCGTATAAAGTAACTGTCGGACCAGGCGTTGCTTCTATGCTTGTAATGGCTATGCCATAATTTTTTAAAGTTTCTTTTATTCGTCTATTGTTATTTAATAACTCTGTTTCTGTAACAACTTTGTTTTTCTTATCATAATCTATGAGCATATCTGTTGAAGGAATAACAAAGTTGCTCAAATCCAAATGCGGGTCGTATGGCTCATCTACAGTGTAATGCTCTTGCGTTTCCGTATCAGTAGAGTCTATTATTTCCTCTTGTACTCCCGTACCTTTGACTGTAAAAGGTATATTATCTTGTTCAACAACTTTTTGTTCCTCTTGCTCGCCTTCTATGATTTGCGTAGGAGTGTCATCTATTGTTATGGTTTGTCCATCTCGTTTTATAACAAAAGTTGTTGCCAACTCTTCTAATTGCTCTTGTGTAGAGGTATCGGTTTTTCTATTTAATTCTTTTCCTTTAAAGTCATCTAAAGTTTCAATATGAGAATTTTCCTTTTCTGTTTCTGTAATATCCTTTTCCCTATAACCTCTTTCCAAATTCATTTTTTCGGCAGGTATTATTGTGGAAACAGATATATCTTGTTTTTCTTTGTATTGCTTTTCTTTTTCTTCTTTTGGTAAATTAAAAGTTCTGAAAAGTTTGGAATACTTTACATTAAACAGCAGTATAGGTATAGCCATTGTAAAAGCCAAATGCACAAGCACACAGCCCACTATACTTATATAAGAACACCAAAGTTGATTAATACCTATACCTACCACACCTGCAAAGTCCTCCATTTTCTCCACTCCACATGCCACAACAACAAAGCCAAATATACACGACAACCAAAGCATAAGAACCAAAGTAGACAACACCCATTTTGAAAGTTTTTTTATGGGTACATCAAACAAACGCAATACTATAAGAACAAAAAGTATTAGAAAGCCAAAAGACCCCAAGCCAAATGTATACCTTATAAAAACATAGGCAACGAAAGCACCAATATTACCACACCAATTGTTAATATTACTTGCTTTGGTTAGGAGGGAATAGGGAGTTATGTTCTCTACTAAAGCATAATCCTTAAACCATGTTACAAAGAAAGAAACAAAAGCCATAAAACAAAACACCGTAAACAAAAGCAAGCCCACTGCGACCACACGTGGAAACTGCTCCGAGCGAAAACAACCTACAATAAAAGAAAGAAAACTTTCGGATTTTTTAATCTTATTCTTTTCTATCGTTTTTGTAGTCTTTTGCTTTGTTGTTTTTGTTTTCTTAGGCATATTTGTTTTACTATTCTCTTTTTTTTTAAATACATACTATACGATATACCAAAAGTTTTCTTTCAGTATATCGTATATGAATTATTAAGTTATTATTTCTTTTATTTACATATCGTCCTCATCTCCTTCTGAGCCACCAGCACCAAACAAAACGTTCATCATTTCATTAAAATCCTCTTGAGATATTTCCTCATAACCAGAGTCCACCATTACATCCACATCCTTTACCTTTCCTTTTTGCAAATCAGAAACAGTAAAGATAGCACTAAGTTCTGCCGAAAATTCTACGGGATACTCCATAGGAAAAGCATCTAAGCCAGGATAAAGACTTAAATCTACCATAGGTCCTAACTCTTTGGTAACAAAAATCAACTCTGATACTTCTTCTCCCTCTTCGTCTTTGGAAGTTACTTTTACTTCTTGACAGGTAAGCCCTGCTATTTCTTTAGTGTTACCAGTGTATTCATATTTTATTTTATCTGTTACTTTTTTCAAATCTTCGTCTGTCATTTTAACCCTAACAAACCATTTGCCACTCATACCTTCAGTAGGTCCCTCATCCGGTAGCATAGAAAAGTCAAAAGTAGAAGTCTGAGTTTTATTATCACTATTAACTATCACACTACCCAATTGTCCAAAAGTAAGCATATCAGGTTTAGAAATTATATTTTCATAAACTTTCACATCCCAGCCTGTCGGCAAGCCTTGAGGAACATTACCCTTCCATTCTATTTTATATTTTACCAAACCTGCCCACTTTCCTTGTTGTGCATTGGCTGTAAAGCTTATCAAAGCCATAAACGTCATAATTACAACGCTAAAAATAAATCTCTTCATAAAATATTCTCTTTTTTTAATGATTATTCTTATTAAAGCAACAGCAAAAATACAAACTTTATTTCAATTTTTTATACTTTTGCAAAAAATTTTAACAATAAGAGTTTAATAAATTATGGGTAGCAGTTTGCAGGGATACGAAAAAATAGAACGTTACAACAAGGATAACACAGAACAACTTGCTCTACATTACAAAGAAATACTAAGACTTTTAGGAGAAGACCCTCAAAGAGATGGGTTATTGAAAACACCTGAGAGAGTTGCTAAAGCGATGGAGTTTTTTACACATGGCTACGATATGAACCCGGCTGAAATACTTCGCTCGGCCATGTTTAAGGAAGATTATAAGCAAATGGTAATCGTAAAGGATATAGAAATATATTCTCTTTGTGAGCATCATTTGGTACCTTTTTTTGGCAAGGCTCACGTAGCTTATATCCCCAACGGAACCATTGTCGGACTTAGCAAAATACCTCGTGTTGTTGATTGTTTTGCTCGTAGGTTACAAGTACAAGAAAGAATGACAAGAGAAATTCTTACCTGTATTTATGAAACACTTAACCCCTTGGGTGTAGCAGTTGTAATAGAGGCAAGACACCTTTGTATGAGTATGAGAGGAGTGCAAAAACAAAACTCCCTTACTACAACATCTGATTTTATAGGAGCATTCAAAAAAGACGAAAAAACAAGAGGGGAGTTTATGCGATTAATAGGAGTACATTTGGTCTAAAAAAAAATATCAAATAATGGACTACACACAAGCAAACGAATATCTTTATAATCAATTACCCGTATTTCATAGAATAGGCGCTGCGGCATACAAAACAGATATTGATAACACAATAAAGTTTATGAATTGTTTGGGCAATCCTCAAAATGCCTTTTCCTCTATACACATAGCAGGGACTAATGGCAAAGGCTCTTGTTCCCATCTTATAGCCTCCATATTAAAACAAAGTGGCAAGAAAACAGGACTACACACCTCGCCACATTTGGTTGATTTAAGGGAGAGAATAAGTGTGGACGGCAAATTATGTAGCAAAAATTATGTTATCAATTTCTTAAAAAAATACAAGCAAGAAATAGAAAACATACAACCTTCGTTTTTTGAACTTATGGTTGCTATGGCTTTTAATTATTTTAGACAAAAAAAAATAGACAATGCTGTCGTAGAAGTAGGTATGGGTGGAAGGTTGGACTCCACTAATGTGCTTTCTCCTCTGTGTTGTCTTATAACCAATATAAGTTTTGACCATACACAATTTTTGGGTAATACTCTACCTAAAATAGCCTCTGAAAAAGCGGGAATAATTAAACCAAATACACCTATAGTTATATCTCAAAGCCAAACAGAAACAAAAGAGGTATTTTTGCAAAAAGCTAAGCAAATGAACGCCCCTATTTACTTTGCAGATGAAAATTATGAATTAAAAAATATTGATGAGGATGATGAATTTTTATCTGCCGATGTTTATAGGAATGGGCAATTGTTTATACAAAATTTGCAATGCCCTCTAAAAGGAGAGTATCAAAAAAAGAATTTGCTCGGAGTATTACAAACCATAGAGGCTCTAAATACCTTAGAAGATTATAATATAAGCAAAAACGATATAAAGGAAGGTATAAAAAATGTCCAAAACAATTTTCTTCTACAAGGAAGATGGCAAATTCTTAGAAAAAAACCTTTAACCATTTGCGATACAGGACACAATGAAGAGGGACTTTCCTTTGTACTCAAACAACTTGAAAAAGTAAAGAAAGAGAAACTCAACTTCGTTTTTGGAGTAGTTAATGATAAAGATATAGACAAAGAAATAACCATGTTACCCAAAGAAGCAGAATATTTTCTTTGCAAAGCCAATATACCTCGCGGTTTAGATGTGGAAATATTAGCGCAAAAGTTTCAAAGCAACAGAATGAAATACAAAGTTTTTCAAAGCGTAAAACAAGCTTATAATCAAGCCTTAAAAGATGCAAAAAAAACTAATGCAATGGTCTTTATCGGAGGCTCCACCTACACAGTAGCAGAAATCCTACAGGCATAGCCTGCACCCATAGGGTGTTTTATAAAACGCAAAGCCATAATAATTCTGTAACGACTTATGCTAACCTTAAATAACCCATCTCAACTTATGCTAACTTATAAAAAACATTCAAAAAATATTTTTTCAGGAAATTTCGTAAACACCCTTTTATAAGTCAAAAATAGTAGTACTAATACTGATTATCAAAGAGTTAACCTTTTTCGAAGGGTCAAAATTGGGCATTTTTCTTGATTTTCAGCGTTTTCGAGAGGTTTTTTGAAAAAAAAATTTTGAAAACTGGATTTTGCAAAAATGAATCTTCGTTTTATTTCGACGAATCTTCGTTTCGAAAAATCGAAACGAAGATTCGTTTTTACTGATTATCAATTAGTTACAGGGATAAAAATAGTGAATTTTGTGGCAGGGTTATTTTTCTCTTACAAAGTTACGAAGAATTTTAGACCTGACCAAACGCGTGCACACTTTTTTTTTATAACTCATTGATTCTCAGTAAACCGTTTTTTTTGTTTTTCTTTTTGTTTTTCTTTTTGTTATTTTTTTTATTTTTATTGGTTAGCATCGGTTATAATGAGTTGTTATGAGGAAAGCATAGACTTTTAAAGCGTATGAGAAAAGTAACGGGGCTACTCTTATAAAACAGGTTGAACCGGTCCTATAAGGGCAGAACTGTTAAAAAAAAACCTATGGCTAAAACTTTGCGTCTTATAAAAACACCCTGCAGGTGTAATCAGTTTTGTAGCAATTCGTCTACTACTTGCCTTACACCTATTGAAGCCTTTTCTTGTATAAAAGTTATATTGCTTAAATCTGTTTCCGGTCGTTTTGGGTCTATAAGATATTTTTTACAATCTTTTTTACAATAGTGCATTAAGTTAGCAGCAGGATATACAACCAAAGAAGTACCAATAATAATAAGTATATCTGCTTTTTCGCATACTTTAATGGCATTTTCTATCTCAGGCACAGCCTCACCAAACCAGACAATAAAAGGTCTAAGCATCAGTCCTCTTTTATCTACATCCATTGGGGTTATATCGTGGTAACCTATTTCGTAAATTTCTTGCTTATCAAAACGCGAACAAGCCTTTGTTAATTCTCCATGTAGATGAATAATATGTTTGCTACCCGCTCTTTCGTGTAAGTTATCAACATTCTGAGTTACAATGGTTATATTATATTTTTCCTCCAACCTTAAAAGTTGCTTGTGTCCTTCGTTTGGCTCTACTTGAGTTAGTTGTCTTCTTCTTGCGTTATAGAATTTTGTTACCAATTCCTCATCTTTCTCAAAAGAGTCAAAATTTGCAACATCCTCTATACGATAGTTTTCCCATAAACCATTACTATCCCTAAAAGTACTTATACCACTTTCTGCACTAATTCCCGCCCCCGTCAATACTACTATATTTTTCATATTATTTTTTTATGTTAAAATAAAGAAGTTACACTATTGCTCGCATAACTTTTATTAGCCCTATCTTTAATAAAATCCAATTTATATTTTATACTTATCTCACCATCTTTATCCAATCTATCCAATATCATATTGTAGTAGGTAGGATGTAATTCACAACTTATAAAATTCCTATTTAAATTTTTACATGTTATCAACTCACTTCCACTTCCACCAAAAAGAATAAACACATCATCTCCTTCTTGTGTACATGATTTTATTAACATTTCTACCAATTTAGTTGGTATTTGACAAGCATGAATTGTCTTATCTTTACTTACATTTTTCACCAAATCAAAATAAAACCAGTCATACGGCATTCTACCTACATTTCCTTTCGCAATTCTTTCTTTAATTCTTTTATCTGTAGGATTTTGATAAGGTACAGCAACGTTTTCTTTATAAAAATTATTTTTTTTGCTCTTGGTGGCGTGCAGTATGCTTCTATGTGCTGTAGTAAAACGTTTAGGTGAATGACCTACATTAGTATTATACACCCAAACATAATCATGTACCTCATAAGCATTATCATCCAAATATTTTACACGAAGATATGCGTTTTGTTTTGGATAATTCATCATAAACAAATTACCTGTTGGCTTCAAAACTCGCATACATTCTTTTGTTAAATTTATATACCAATCAATATAATCATTCCATTTTTGAGTATATGTTTTTCCATTGTAATTGATACCTACATTATAATCTGGATCGCCATATATCATATCCAAAGAATCATTAGGTATTTCTTTCAATACCTCAATTACATCTTTATTGAAAATTTTATTTCTAAATGCACTTAACATCTTATTATTCCTTAATTAAAATATATCTACGAGCTTTGATGAGCGAAATTGAAGTTATATCTAAAGGATTATTAAAAGTGTACTGCCATAAAGATAATACACTATTTCCCTTATTGTCTTTATTTCTTACAACATATATCCCATAAATTTCCTTTATCTTTCCATTTATTGACGCATCTTTATTTGCATTGTAATAATAAAGGAAGGGATGGTATAATTGGTATATAGAAAAATCTTTTGGAAAACCATTTTTACATTCAAAAACACCTACAACGCCTTTATATTCTAAAGTTAAATCTATTTCCAGTTGTATATTATGCAATGTTATTTTATCATTATTAAAATAATAGTCAAAAGAAGTCTTTGTTCTATGAGGAAAATATGTTTTAGGTCTGTTTATAATTTCCTCATCATTAAATTCTTTGTCTTTTCCAAAAAGGAAATTATGAAGAATTCTTTGATTATTTGCAACGGACAAAATATTGCTTTCACTGGAATTATATTGATTTAACAAACTTTTATGATATTTCCACTGCACAATATCTGTTATAGGCTCAAAAGAATGATAAACTAAATTCAAACCAGATATAAATTTATGAAAACCATTGCCCAAATGTATCACAGCAATATCATTATCTATAAAGTATTGGGGTAATTTTTCTTTACTGTCTAATTTTGTAGCATCAAAAGGATTGCCAAATCCTATTTGGAGAGAAACTTTTTTTACTTCTTCATTGTTGAAAATAAAGTTATTTCTCTGATTACAGGCATAATACAATTCTTTCAAAACTTCTTTCTTTTTACTCTGTTTCATTGTGTTTGGTGTTTATTATACTTTGAGTTAGGAGTTGATATATCTCTTGTAGAGAGGATGGAAGTAAGGAAAGATGCTCTTTTATGATATTATAATCTTCTCTTATAGCGGGACCTGTTTGGCAATACTTTGGTTCCTTTTCTTTAATAGCACAAATAGTCCTATCTATCAAAGGATAAAGAATTTCTAAATTTAAATCAGCTCCTTTTAAAATGTTGGACGAAATATGAAAAAGATGATTAGTAAAGTTGTTAGCAAATACAGCAGCAAGATGAATTTTTTTTCTTTGCTCGTCTGTAAAAATATAATGCAAAGGAGAAAGCGTTAGAGCTGTTTTTTCTAACATTTGATTTGCCCAAGTGGTGTTTGCCCATGTACAAAGACTAACACAAGAAAAATCTACATCAATATTTTTTTTTAGACTTTGGAGCGGATAAAAAGAGCCGTAATTATCACACAACGATTGCAAAAAAGAAGTTTCCATAAATCCACTTGTATGTACAAATATTTGTCTATCAGATAATCTTTCTTCCAAATCTTGCAAAATACGAGCAACCACTTCTTTTATAACCATATCTTTTACTGCCAAAATTATAATATCAGAAGTAAAATCTTTTTTGTCAAACGTATTGCGAGAGGAAATAATTTTTACTTCAAAGCCTTTGCCTTTCATTGCTTTGTAAAAATGTGTAGCCACATTACCCTTGCCAACTATGGTTATAGAAGTCATAAACAAAAAATTTATTATTACCTCTGTTTTTGCAAAAGTTCTTCCATAAGCTTCCTATCATTACTAAGTCGCGGTACTTTATGCTGTCCTCCAAGTTTGCCATTTTCTTTTAACCAATTATAAAACAAATCTTTTTTTGCTATATGTATTATAGGTTTTTTAAGAACTAAATCTTTGTATCTTTTAGCTTCATAATCGGAATTGACCTCCTGCAAAGCCTTATCAAAAATACTTATAAATTTTTCCATATCATTAGGCGCAATTTCAAATTCTATTATCCACTCATGCCTATTAATATCATTCACTTTATCTTGTAAGGGAGCGCCTGTGTATTCTAATATTTGCGACCCTGTTTCATTGCAAGCAATACTCAAAGCCTTGTCTACATTGTCCACTATAACCTCTTCTCCACAAAGATTAATGTAATTTTTGGTTCTACCTGTGATTTTGAAACGATAAGGTGTTTTTTCGCAAAAACAAACAGTATCGCCTATCATATAGCGCCAAAGTCCTCCATTAGTTGAAATAACCATAGCATAGTTTTTACCCAATTCTACATCTGACAAAGGTATAATCCGTTTGTTCTCTTTTTCTAAATCTTCAAAAGGAATAAACTCGTAATATATACCATAGTCCAAAAGCAAAAGCATGGCATCATCGTCTGTTCTATCTTGCAAACCAAAAAATCCCTCAGATGCATTATAGGTTTCCATATAATTGACTGAAGAAGGAAGTATTTTTTTATACTGTTCTATATAAGGGCTAAAACTTACTCCGCCGTGAAAATATACTTCTAAGTTAGGCCAAACCTCCTCTATTGTCTTACCTGTATATTCTATAACTCTATTTAGTAACACAAGCATCCAAGAAGGAACACCAGATAAAGAAACAACGTTTTCTTTGCTTACACTACTGACCATAAGTTGAAGTTTTTCCTCCCAATCAGGCATAAGTGCTATATCTTTTTTAGGTACTCTAAACCATTCTGCCCAAAAGGGCAAATTATTGATGATTATAGCGGACACATCTCCACAAAATATATTATTGTCATAATCACTATCTTGTTTTGAACCACCAAGAGCAAGAGAAGAACCAGAGAAAATATTACTACTCGGATGATTTTTACAATACATACTTAGCATATCTTTTCCCCCTTTATAATGACAATCTTCCAAAGATTCTTTGCTTACAGGTATTAGTTTGCTCTTGCTTGAAGTTGTACCGCTTGATTTTGAAAACCATTTTATTTCACCATTCCATAAGATATTTTGTTCGCCTTTAAGTATACGAGTAAAGAAAGGCAAAAGGGAATTATAATCATTTAAGGGAACACGTTTATTATATATTTCTTCATCTTTTATAGATTTGTAATCATAATATTTTCCCCAAACAGTATCTTTTGCTGAGTCTACGAGTTGGCAAAATACTTTGTGCTGCACATCTATAGGATTTTTCATAAAATTCTCTATCTGTGGCAAACGCATCAACATTATTTTACTCATTAAAGTATTTAAAGGCATATAAATATTCTTTATTAAATAACTAATTTTTTATCTCTTCTTTTTTATTGATAGGGTATTCTATTCTTACATGATAGATACTTTGTAATTTGTGTTTAAGTATTTTTCTTATTTTATCTATATCGGCAAAAGTTATATTTGCATTATCATATTGGTTATCTTGTATTTGTCCATTAATTATATTGTCTACGAGTTGGTTAATATTTTCCTCAGTATGCTCTTTCAAAGAACGTGAAGCAGCCTCCACACTATCAACCATCATCAAAACAGCTGTTTCTTTGGAAAAAGGTCTAGGACCTTTGTAGGAAAATTTAGATTTATCAACCTCTACCTCCGGGTGTTCATTAATTTCTTTGTAATAAAAATATTTGGTTGTACTTGTACCATGATGAGTACGAATAAAATCCACAATAGGCTCAGGCAGTTTGTATTTGTGAGCAAGTTTTACTCCATTGTTTACGTGAGAAATAATTGTCTGAGAACTTTCCTCATTAGTCATATCATTAAGCGGGTTGGCAGAACCCGATTGGTTCTCTATGAAACACATTGGCATCATAATTTTACCTATATCATGATGCAAAGCGCCTGCTCTTACAAGTAAAGAATTACCTCCTATTTGACGAATAACTTCCTCTGCCATATTTGCAACCTGTATGCTATGTTGGAAAGTACCCGGCGCTTTGTTGGATAATTCTCTTAGAATTTTGGTATTAGTATTACAATACTCCATTAAGGACATTTCACTAACCAAACCAAACATTTTTTCCAAAATAAAAACTATAGGAAAAGCAAAAAGTATTAGTATAGCATTTATAGCAAAGTATATAAAACGATTTATATCCAATTGTTCTAAATCTATACCTCCTTGTATAAAACTCATTGCAAGATAAATAACAGAATAGGTAAAAAATATAATCAAAGCCGTATTAAAAAACTCTGCTCTTTTTTCCAAATGCTCTACACTAAGTATTGCCATCATACCAACAATCAGTTGGTAAAAGACAAATTCAAAACTATTAGGTACAGAAAAACCTATGATTATAATCAAAACCAAAAACACATACAAAGATGTTTTTGTATCAAAAAATGTTCTTATAAGAATAGGTGTCAAACAAAGAGGTACAACATACAAATATTCTTGATTGAGTTTCATAACAAACATTGTCATAAAAATCATTAGCAAAACAACAGTATAAATAAGAAGTATCTTTTTGTTGTTAAGAAATATGCTCTTATCTGTATTGTAAAGAAACAAAGTCATTGCACCCAAAGAAATAACAACTAAAAGATATTGTCCAAAATTGGACAACACATTGGCGACAGTACTTTGATTCATTCCCTCATATTCTGCTCGCAAAGAAGAAATTATCTGATACTTTTCTTCCGTTATTCTTTCTCCCTTGGCTATTATGTTTTCATTTTTTGCAACCATTCCTTTAACAATGGAAATATCTGCAATTTGTGAAGACAATACTTTTTCAGTCTTTTCTTTGTTATAAATAATGTTAGGAGATAGGTTTTTGATAAGAATATCAGCTACAAATTTATAATCATTTATATCCTTGAAATTTTGCCGAAAATACATATTTACAACCTCTTCCAAATCTTTCTTGTTATAGAAGTCGTAACTATCATACTCTTTTGCTATGTTTTTGTCTATAACTACTATAGAGTTGTTTACAAACTTATTATTATTTTCCTTATAACCGGAAATAATTCCATGTGTAAATATTTTTTCTACTATATCATCCGTCTTATATACAACATTATCTATCTGTGTAGCAGAAAGATTGTTTTTCTCACATTGCTGTATTATTTCCTTATTTATTTGTTCTGTTATTTTGCTTACAATATTCCTATTATTATCAAAATACAATTTTCTATTATCAGTAAGTTCTTTTTTTTCTTGCTCTATATCTTTATCTGTTTTTTTTATAGCAAAGTCAAAAGGAGCAATCAAAGACTCATGTTTCCAAAAATCTCCTTTTTGAAATTCGTACTTAAATGAGGATTTAGTAGGAGTCAACAATACTATTACTCCTGCTATAATCAGCACTTGAATTACTCTATTGATGTATACGAATATCTGTCTTTTATTTGATAAAAAATTCATCATAAGGGAGTTTTTTGTTAAACCTTTTCTTTGATTTTTTTTGTCAAAGCAGAACAAAATACAAAATCATTCAAATACTGATTATCAGAAGAAAGTATATTGTTGCTATTGCCTTGCCAAGAAAGTTTGCCTTTGTTTATAAATATTATGTTTTCCCCTATTTCCATAACAGAATTCATATCATGAGTGTTTACTATTGTAGTCATATTAAACTCATGTGTTATATCCATTATCAATTTATCTATAAGTATGGAGGTAACAGGGTCTAAACCGGAATTGGGTTCATCGCAAAAAAGATACTTTGGCTGCGTGGCTATGGCTCGGGCTATGGCTACACGCTTGCGCATACCCCCGGAAAGTTCGGAAGGAAACATTTTATTAACTCCTTTCAAATTAACTCTTTCCAAACAATACTCTACCCTTTCCAATCTTTCTTTTCTTTTCTTTTTGGTAAACATACGCAAAGGAAACATAATATTCTCTTCCACATTCATAGAGTCAAACAAAGCACCTTCTTGAAATATAAAACCTATATCTTTTCTTAACTCTGCTTTTTGCTCCTTTGTCATATTGGAAAAAACTCTTTCATCATAAGAAACAAAACCCTCTTCGGGTTGATAAAGTCCTGCTATGGTTCTAAGCAAAACCGTCTTACCACTACCCGATTGACCTATGATAAGATTGCACTTGCCCGGCATAAAAACAGTATCTATGTCGTTCAAAATCTTTCTTTCACCAAAATATTTGCTTATATGAGATACTTTTATCATAGCCGTTTAATTGAATAAAGAGGTTATCAAAATATTGAAAATCATTATAACAATACTACTTTGGACTATGGCTTTTGTACTTTCTTGCCCCACTTCCACACTACCTCCTTTAAGAGTATAACCTCTATAACAAGCAATAGAGGATATTATCAAAGCGTTTATTGTAGCCTTTACCATAGCATAGACTATTTCTCCTGTACCAAACTCCAAACGAACACCCTCTACATAATCAAAATAGGTTATAATTCCCATAGGCAAGGCTCCAATAAGACCACCTATCAAAGCCGAAAAAATACTCATTACCATAAGCATAGGAAAGAATATCAAACAAGCGACTATTTTCGGTAAAATAAGATATGAGGCCGTGTTAACCCCCATAACCTCTAAGGCATCTATTTGCTCCGTTATTCTTTGAGTACCCAATTCGGAAGCAATACGAGAAGCACATTTACCAGCAAGTATTAGAGAAATTATTGTTGGGGCAAGTTCCAAAACTATGGCTTTACGCGAAGCAAAACCATAAACCCAACTCGGATACATAGGCCCATTTATATTTAAAATGAGTTGTATAACAATGGCTGCTCCGACAAATATACTTATTATTAAAACAATAACAATACTATCAATACCCAATGCTTTCATTTCAAAGCCCATACGTCTCAAAAAGACTCTACTGTTTTGTGGTCTGTTAAAGGCTTCTTTCATCAAAAGCACGTATTCTCCCAATTCCCTCAAAAAATTTTTAATTTTATCCACTGCCTTCTTTTACAATAATTCAAATTTTAGTTTCTTCTCCTTACCTTTCTGTATGCTTATCTCTATTTGTTTTTTCTCTTCATTGTTTTCCAAAAGAACCTCAGCCAAAGGGTCTTCTATTTCTCTTTGTATTGCTCTCTTTATAGGACGAGCGCCAAAGGCTTTTTTAACATCCAAATCCAAAATATATCGTTTGGCTCCTTCGGTTGTCTTAATAGAATATCCCAAATTGCTTAATCTTTGTTCCAAACTCTTTAGTTCCAAATCTACTATTTGCAACAATTCCTTATCTCCCAAACTATTAAAAAATATAATATCATCTATACGATTTAAAAACTCAGGGGCAAAAGTCTTTTGTATATCTTTGTTTATTACGTTTTGATTTAGTTTATTAATATTGTCCTCTATGTGAGTAGTAGAAAAACCAACACCAGTGCCAAAATCTTGTAAAGTTCTTGAGCCAACATTTGAAGTCATTATTATTACCGTGTTTTTAAAATCCACTTGTCTTCCTTGTGAATCAGTAATATGACCTTCATCTAATATTTGCAAAAGAATATTAAACACGTCTCTATGCGCTTTTTCTATCTCGTCAAAAAGTATTATGGAATAAGGATGTTGTCTTACAGATTCGGTAAGTTGTCCCGCTTGATCATAACCTACATATCCCGGAGGTGCTCCTATAAGCCTTGACACAGAAAATTTTTCCATATATTCGCTCATATCTATACGAATAAGATTTTTTTGCGAATCAAACATATATTCTGCTAAAGTCTTAGCCAAATAGGTTTTTCCCACTCCCGTAGCACCGACAAAAAGAAACGAACCTATTGGACGATTAGGGTCTTTTAAGCCCGTACGTGAGCGTCTTATGGCTTTAGAAATCTTTGTTATAGCTTCGTCCTGTCCTATTATCTTTTGTTTTAGAGTGTTTTCCATATTAAGCAAACGAAGAGTCTCATCCTTAGATACTTTATTTATTTCAACTCCAGTTATATTTGCTATAACCTTCGCAATATCCTCCTCAGTTATTATAATAGGGTTTTCTGCTATTTGATTATTCCATTCCTCTGTTTGTTTTTTTATCTCATCTTCCAATTCTGTGAGACGATATTTTATAGCATTTGCTTTCTCAAACTCTTGATTTTTAACATATTTTTCTTTTTCAATTTTTATGTTTTCTATTTCTTGTTGCAAATCCAAAATTGTTTGAGGTAGTTTTATATTCACAACATGAGCTTTAGCCCCAGCCTCATCCAAAACATCTATTGCCTTGTCAGGCAAAAATCTGTCTGTTATATATCTTTGAGAAAGTTTTACACAAGCCTCTATGGCTTGAGGAGAGTATTTTACTTTATGAAAATTCTCATACGAAGACTTGATATTATTTAGTATTGTTATACTTTCCTCTATGTTTTCAGGCTCTATTTGTATTTTTTGAAAACGTCTATCCAAAGCCTTGTCTGTCTCAAAATATTTACGATACTCCTCTATTGTTGTAGCTCCTATGCATTGTATTTCTCCTCTTGCAAGAGCAGGTTTCAAAATATTTGACGCATCCAAACTTCCTTCTGCTCCACCTGCTCCTATCATTGTATGAATTTCGTCTATGAATATGATTATCTCCGGATGGTGTTGCAATTCAGAAATAAGTCCTTTAAGTCTTTCTTCAAATTGACCTCTATACTTGGTACCTGCTACAACAGAGGCAAGGTCTAAAGTATAAATTACTTTGTTTGCAAGAGTATAAGGTATATTCTTGCTAACTATTCTTTGAGCAATACCCTCTACAATAGCACTCTTACCAACACCAGCCTCACCTATAAGTACAGGATTGTTTTTCTTTCTACGACTAAGTATTTGAATTATACGGTCGGTTTCTTTCTCTCTTCCTACAACAGGGTCTAATTTCCCATTCATAGCAGCGAGAGAAAGATTTTTGCCAAAATTATCCAAATAAGGGGTGTTTTCTTTATCTGAGTTCTTTTTCTTTTTGGAAGGTCGACGTATAACTTCCGCACCATCTCGCTCCTCAGAGATAACTTCGTCTAAGTTCTGAAAATTTATACTGGGTATTACTATCTCAAAACTTTCTGTCTTTATTATAGGAGTATGTCCTTGTGTTTTATTATGAGAGTTAAAATGGTCTAAAACAGCATCGTAATTGATATTATATTGTTCAAATACGCCTTTTATAGGGGAGTCTTTCAACTTACATATCCCTAATACAATATGTATTGTACCTATGGTTTGAGAAAAAATTACTTTCGTCGAAAGCCTTGCCAACATTATTACCTCTGCCGCTGTGTCAGAAAAAGGAGTATTGTTTTTGCCATCAGGATGTATTTCTAAAGTTGTATCTTTTTCTGTTATATCCTCTATCTGTTGCTTAAATGTTTCCATATCATCGACAAAATCGCTTATGATTTGAAAACCATAGCAAGCCTTGTTTCTCAATATACCAAGTACTATGTGTCCAACCCCAATTTGAGGACAATTTAAACGTGATGCCTCGTCAGTGGCATTTTTCATTACCTCTTGAGCATTCTTTGTGAAACTCTTCATCATCTGTTTTTTTCCTTCTGCTTTATTTTATAAAATAAGTAGTAAAACAAAATGCAAATTTAATAAAAAAACTTCTATTCTTTTGAATTGAGTGTTACTAACTTTGTTATGTTCTTCCAAAAATCAGGCCAAGATTTTTTTACACAAACTATGTTGTCAAAACTTATTTCTCTGCACACTCCTGCGCAAACACTCAAAGCCATCACCATTCTATGGTCATCATAAGAAACAAAACTCGGTCGTACATCCATATCAATCATTCCTTTCTTAAGCCAAAACTCTTCCTCACTTGCCCAACACCTCTCCCCCATTTTGTTTAGTTCTTTAATAATATTTGCCAATCTATTAGATTCTTTCACCCTTTGTGTTGCAAGCCCAGTAATTTTTCCCTCTACTCCTTTGCAATACATACAAACAGCCAAAGGCAAAAAGACATCGGGCGTACTTGTCAAATCAAATTCAAATTTCTTGCCATTATCAAATAAGGAATTATTATATGACAAAATGGCATAACTTTCTTTAAAAAACACTTCAACTCCTAATTGCTCAAAAATTTCTACTGCCTTAAAATCTCCTTGCAACTCACTTAAGAACAATTCCTCTACAATAACATTTTTCAGTTCCCATACACTAACGAAAGCCAAAATAAAACAAAGAGAGGAATAATCTTTTTCCACTTTAGTTGTATGAAATCGGTATTTTGATTGTCGAGAAATAACAAGATTATCTTTTACTTCTATTTTTGCTCCAAAACTATTGGATAGCAAAATTGTTTGTTCTATATAAGGAAAGGAAACTTGATTTTTGGGTATTTGCAAAGACAAACCTCCTTTTATATATGGAGATATCAACAATAAAGCACTTATTATTTGACTTGTAAGGTTATTTTCTGTTACTACAACTTCCTTATTTTCTAATTCTTTTCCTCTTATTGTTAAGGGAAAAAGTTTTTGGTGATTATTGTAAGTTATATCCGCACCCATATTTTGCAAAATGTTTAATAATTCCAATATGGGTCTTTCTTGCATTCTTTGACATGCCCTTACTTCCCAAACTCCTTTTGTTATACAAAGTAAGGCTATAAGAAAGCGTGTTGTTGTACCAGCATTTTTACAAAAAAACTCACTATTTGTTTTGTTTTCTATTTGTGTCAAAAAAGTATTTAATAACTCTGTATCCTCACTATCAGACAAACTGTCAATATTACCTTTGATTTCAGATAAATATCTAATTACAAGCAAACGATTGCTGATACTTTTAGATGAAGGTAAAGAAATTTTTATTTCTTCATTGACATCTATTTTTTTTGCAGTAACAACAAAGTTACACTTCATCTTTTTCTTTCTTTAAACCGTATTCTATAATCTTTCTATACAAAGTCCTATCGCTTATACCCAATTCTTCTGCTGTCTCTTTTCTCTTACCATTATGTTTTTTTAAGGCATCTATTATGGCTTGTTTCTTTAAATCTCCTATATTCAAATTTTGGTCGCCGTTTAATTCTATGTCTATAATATCATTGTGTTCTGTATGGTTAGTATCTATCAAAGCAGGGGAAGAAAGATGGGAGTTTGTAATTATGGTTTTTACTATTTCTTTCAGTTGGTCAAGTTCCTTTCTGATAGAGTCAATATCTTTTTTGTTTTGCAGTATTATTTGTAGAATTTCATCTTGCTGTCCCATATCCGTTTTGCTATTATCAAACAATATGGGCAAAGAAGACTCCATTGGAATATATCTTTTGAGAGTTTGAGCATCTATGGAACGAGAAGTTTCTACAATAGATATTTGTTCTGCAATGTTTTTCAATTGTCTTACATTGCCTTTCCATTGATATTGTTTCAAATATTCTCTTGCCTCTTCGGTTAAAGATATGTGTGGAATATGATATTTTTCTGCTTGGTCTACGGCAAACTTCATAAAAAGCATATAAATATCATCTTTTCTTTCTCTTAAAGGAGGAATGGTAATAGAAATTTGATTTAACCGATAGTATAAGTCTTCTCTAAATCGTCCTTTTGCTATTGCATCTAAAAGGTTTACATTTGTTGCAGCCACTATTCTGACATCACAATGCAAAGGTTTGGAAGAACCCACAGGCAAAAACTCTCCCGACTCCAAAACCCTCAACAATTTAACCTGCATACCCAAAGGCAATTCTCCAACCTCATCCAAAAAAATAGTACCCTTATCCGCTTCTGCAAAATAACCTTTACGGTCGCGGTCAGCGTTGGTAAAAGCGCCTTTTAGATGCCCAAAAAGTTCGCTTTCTATCGTTCCTTCTGGTATTGCTCCACAATTAACAGCTATATATTTATTGTGTTTTCTTGCACTGCATTGATGTATTATTTTAGAAAAAACCTCTTTACCTACTCCACTTTCTCCCATAACCAAAACGCTCATATCGGTTATAGCAACTTTTGAGGCTATTTCTATTGCTCTATTCAACTCCCTATTATTTCCTAGTATACCAAACTTCCTTTTTATTGCTTGTATATCCTCTGTCATATCCTTAGCATTTAATATTAAATGTTAACGTTACAACACTTCTTTTTGTTGTATAGAAGATGCAAAGGCTTTCTTTTATAAATTGTTATATAGTTGGTTTATAAGTTTTTATTTTGCTCTTTCTTGCTTTTGCTTAATAACCCTACGTGTAAAATAAGGCAATACCAAAAGACCAACAATAATATAAGGATAATAAGTGAAAAGCCTCCAAACCAAAGCCAAAATTCCTTGCAAACCTTCAGGCAGAAATTCTTTAAGAAATAAAGGAAAAGCAAATTCCGCAACTCCACTACTACCCGGCGTTGGTGAAATACACAAAACTATCCACATTACCAATTGTCTACAATAGATAACAAAATTGTCAAACACACCACCTACATTTATATTAAAAGCCATTAAAACAAAATTTAAAACCAAAAAACGTGAAGACCACGACAACACAGTAACACCATAGACTTTTAACCAATACAAAAAATTCTTATCCTTAAATTCTTTGCTACTTGTGAGTATATCTTGAGAAAGCTTATTAAATTTGTTTTCCCAACGGACAAATATTTTTTTCTTTCCCGTACGTTGCAACCATTTACTAAAACGTCTTGGCCAAACAAATATAGCAAAAAATATAAACAAGGTCAGCAAAGTCATAAAACCGTACCCTATTGCAAAAACATTTGTTTCTGAAAATTGAAGACCAAAGACAGAAAATCTAAAACTCGTTGCAAAAGCAACTTTTGAACCAATAAACAATATAACTAAAGGAGTTATTATTATGTAAAACAGCTCATCCATAAGCGTTGCCAACATAACTATTGCTGTACTTCTTCCCGCTCCTATTCCTTCCAATGGAATAATAAATAAAGCAACCGCCGAGCCACCCACAGAAGTAGGTGTAACAGTAGAAGAAAACTCCCAAAGCATTATGATTTGAAAACATTTTTTCCACGATAGTTTTTTGTCTGACAATAGACGCAAACGTAACATATACATAAACTCTCTATTGCATTCAAAAAGTATTGCTATAAAAATACAAACAAAAGAATAACAAGTAAATAAAGAAACAAGGTCAGAAAATAAATCTGCATTTTTGTTATATTCCCCTGCTATCATAAAAAAACCAACTCCCAAACCCAATAACACAGGTATGATAATTTTGTATAGGCTAAATATCTTTAAAGGATTATCTGTCTTTGTTGTCATATCATCACCTCTGTTAAAGTTATTGATTAGTGTTTTTTTCAACCAAATACTGCACAGTGGTTCTATTTTTTTGTTCTATAAGCAAAGTTTTATCTTTGAGTATATTAATCGTTGCTTCTTTGTTGTAGTGTCTTAGAGTAATGAGCTGAAGGTTGGTGTTGTATTTTACATTGAAATTCTCTTTCAAGTCCGATAAAACTAAAGGTAAAATATTGATATTCTCATCAAAACAAACAGAAAAAGAAATAGCAGAATTTTGCATAAGATTGACCTTTATGTTGTTTTTAGCCAATACATTGTAAATTAAAGCCATATTGTTCTCATCTATAAAAGAAAAATCCTTTGGTGAAATAGAAAGTAATATTTGGTTGTCTTTAAAAATATAGTTGGTTACCTTTGGTATTATCTCCTCTTGATTACAAATCTTGGTTCCCTCTTGCAAAGGTTGAATAAATGATTTGATAAACAAAGGAATATCAAGATTTTCTAATGGTTTGATTGTTTTAGGGTGAATAATACTTGCACCATAATAAGAAAGTTCTATCGCTTCTCTATAAGGCAAAGAAATTATTTGTGTCGTTTCTTTGATACGTTTTGGGTCAGCATTCAACAAGCCGGGTACATCTTTCCAAATAGTTAGGCTTTCCGCTTTTAAACAATAAGCCAAAATACTTGCCGAATAATCTGAGCCTTCCCTTCCAAGTGTAGTACTTAAGCCCTCTTTTGTACCGCCAACAAAACCTTGTATTATAAGAGTATCATAGTTTTCATACAGAGTCAAAATTTCTTTTTGTACTCTTTGCTCCGTTTGTTGCCAAAGTACAGAGGCATTACGGTAGTTATTATCAGTTTTTATTATATCTGAGGCATTTATTAATTTATTTCTCAGTCCATTAAAATTAAGGTAATAGGAAACTATTGTTGTAGATATTTTTTCTCCATAAGAAACCACGCTATCATACAAAAAATTGTAGTCAGAGGAAGTGATGCTATATAGTTTTTGTTCTATTTCTTTTATTATGCAATTCAATATGGTATAAACTTTTTCAAATTGTTCTTTGTTTGGCAACAATTCTTGTAATAGTTCTGTATGATAAAGAACGATTTCTTTAAGTTTGTTACTTAGTTGTTTTTCTTGATACCAAAGATTTACAACTTCTTCCAAGGCGTTGGTTGTCTTGCCCATGGCTGAAATGACCACCATACGTTTTTTTGTTGAAAGTTCTAATATATGCTTTACATTCTCTACTGCTTTGGCGCTATTTACCGATGCTCCTCCAAATTTTTCAACGAATATTTTCTCTACCATAAAAACATAATTTTTACTGACTAATCAGAGGTGCAAAGGTACAAAATATTTTTCTTTCCCTCATTTGATATATTACGTGCTTAACCTATTTTATAGATTGGTTCAGATTAATAAAGGCAAAGCACCCACAAGGTGTTTCATAAGGGCAAAGCCACACCCGCAGGGTGTCCTATATGGGCAGAGCCATTACAGAAAGTGATACGCTTTGCGTGTATGCTAACTTATAATAACTTATTAAAACCTATGCTAACCTATAAAAAAGCCCTCAAAAAATATTTTTTCGGAAAATCGCATAAATAGGTAGTTAAAAGCAAAAAACAAGGGTGCTACTACTGATTATCAATTACTTAACCTTT